>JBEIQK010000888.1:0-2554 GCA_040376505.1 Alphaproteobacteria bacterium
CATCGAGATCCTGGATGAGCGGACGGTGGGGATTGCCCACCACTTTTCCGTTGGGTTTGCGAAACCAAAAGTTGCGCACATCGGTGTGGTCCTGCCCCGCCTCCAGGCGCTGCACGAGCTCGAGCAGGGCGTGCTCCCCCTCGCCCACGCAGACCATGTCGACGAATTCCAGCGCCTGCTGGGGCATCGTGGTGGGGTGGAAGCCGCCCCAGACGATGGGGCGGGCCGGGGCCGCCTTTTGCAGCGCCCGGGTGGCCTGGACCGCCACGTCGAACATGCTGGTGAGGAAGGAGATGCCGATCAGCTCCGCGTCTTTGCAGAGGGCCACGAGGTCGTCGACCATCGTTTGGGCCATCTGCATGATGTAGCCCTCGCGCACATGCAGGTGGGCGTAGGTGTCGGCCGGCAGGAAGATCTGGCGCACCGTATGCCCTTCAGCCTTCAAGAAGGCCGCCAGCGAGCGGATACACGGCGAGTAGTGGTCGGCTGGAGTGGGGTTGATGAGGACGATGTTCATGCCAGCTCCCGGGCGGGCCACGCGACCCCTCCCGACCCGTCCCTACCGCGCCCAAGCCCGGGGAGAAGGGCCCCGCGCCAATCCTTGACAGCGTCGGCGGCGGATTCTAAAGGGCCCCGTTCGCTGCGCCGGGGCCCTGCGCCCCTCATCCCGCTCCTCCTCCTTCAAGTTTCGGAGAGTTGATGCCCGCCCTGAACTACCTCTTCACGTCGGAGTCCGTGTCAGAGGGCCACCCCGACAAGATGTGCGACCAGATCTCCGACGCGGTGCTCGACGCGCACCTCGCCCAGGATCCGAAGGCCCGCGTGGCCTGCGAGACCCTCACCAAGACCGGTCTCGTCATCATCGCCGGTGAGATCACCAGCAACGCGGTGGTCAACTACCCCCAGATGATCCGCAAGGTCGTCAACGAGATCGGCTACGACCACTCCGACAAGGGCTTTGACGGCAACACCTGCGGCATCATGGTCGCCGTCGAGCAGCAGAGCCCCGACATCTCCCAGGGCGTGACCGAAGGCGAAGGTCTGCACACCGAGCAGGGCGCGGGCGACCAGGGCATGATGTTCGGCTTCGCCTGCGACGAGACTCCTGAGCTGATGCCGATGAGCATCGCCTACAGCCACAAGCTGCTCCGCCGGCTCTCCGACAACCGCCGCAGCGGCCACTGCTGGTGGGCCCGGCCCGACAGCAAGAGCCAGGTCACGATCGAGTACCGCGACGGCAAGCCGGTTCGCGTGCACACCATCGTGCTCTCCACCCAGCACTCCGACAAGGTCGAGCTGGCCGAGATCCGCGACTACGTGGCCAGCGAGATCATCCCCCACGCCATCCCGGCCTCGCTGATCGACAGCAAGACCATCATCCACGTCAACCCCACCGGCCGCTTCGTCATCGGCGGCCCGATGGGCGACAGCGGGCTCACCGGCCGCAAGATCATCGTCGACACCTACGGCGGCCACGGCGCCCACGGCGGCGGCGCCTTCTCCGGCAAGGACCCCACCAAGGTCGACCGCTCGGCCGCCTACATGGGCCGCTACATCGCCAAGAACCTCGTGGCCGCCGGCTACGCCCGCAAGGCCCTGGTGCAGCTCGCCTACGCCATCGGCGTGGCCGACCCGGTGAGCGTGATGGTGGAGACCTACGGCACGGGCACCGTCTCCGACGAGAAGCTCTCCGCCTGCGTGCGCGACATCTTCCCGGTCAAGCCGGCGACGCTGACCCGCCACCTGAACCTGCTGCGGCCGATCTACCGGGCCACCGCCAGCTACGGCCACTTCGGGCGCGAAGACCAGGGCTTCACCTGGGAGAACACCGACATGGTCGAGCAGGTCAAGGCCTACATCGGCTAGGGCTGGTAGCCCTGGCAGCGCCAGAGCCGAAAGACCCGGACCACCGCCCCGCCTCGCTCCACCTCCACCGAGGGGAGCGGGGCGCAGGTCGCAAAGCGACCGAGGCGGGCCGGGTCTTTGTCGTAGCGGTCATGCGACACGAAGATCGCGTCCATGCCGGCCTCGATGGGCTGGTGGGGTCTCCAGAGGTCGAACTGATCGGGCCGGCCGCCGAGGCGGGTGACCGCCCGCTCGGGCAGGGCCCAGGCCAGTTGGGCGGCCGTCTGGTACATGTGGCCGGCCACAAAGAAGTCCCCGGGCTGGGCCCGGATGGCCGCGGCGACCGCGGGCCAGCCGTACAGATCGTGGGTGAGGTCGGCCTTGCCGAGGGGCAGCAGCGGGCCTACCGCCTGCCCGAAGACGAAGAGCTGCAGGGCCCCGCCGAGGCCCCAGGCGGCGAGGCGCAGGCGCGGGCGGGCGTTGAGCACCGCGGCGGCGGCCGGGAGCAGCAGGAGCCAGCCCGGCGCCAGCCAGTGCGGCTTGAAGTCGCCCACCAGCGCGCTCATCGAGAAGAGGCCCAGGGTCGGCAAGGCAGCCCAGAGCACAAAGCGCGACCGCAGGCCCTCCTCCCCGGCCGACCGTCGGCGCTGCCAGGTCTGGCGCAGGCCCAGCACAAGCGCGAAGAGCAGGGGCGGGGTCAAAAAGGCCA
>JBEIQK010000904.1:0-2458 GCA_040376505.1 Alphaproteobacteria bacterium
CCCCCTTCTTTGCAAGCCCCATGCCAATGGAAGATCAGGCGCTTTCGCTGACGGAATTCGACGGTTGTCGGCGAAGCCTGGCTACTCCAGGTAGGCGACCTCGACGTAAAAGCCGGTCTGGCCTTCTCCGAAGACCATCGAGGACTCCGAGGTGATCGACCGACCGCCAGCGCTGCGCAGCCAGGCGTCGACGGCGGCGGCCTCGTCGACCGGCACCACCAGCATCACGCGCTGGAAGTTCTCTTCGACCGTCAGCTCGCGCGGCTGGACCGGGCGGTTGTTGAGGTCGTAGAGGGCGCCCTGGGAGGACTGGGCCAGGGCGAGGAGGGTGCGCACCATGCCCGGATCCTGGACGGAGATGCGGTAGCCGGTGGAGCCCGAAAAGAGGCGCGGCGCCTCTTCGGGCGCGGCCTCCTGCTCTTCTTCAGCGGCGAGGGGGGCCTGGGCCGAGGCGAGCCGGCGCGGCTGCGGGCTGCCCACCTCGGGGGCGGGCACGGGCGGCGTCTCGGCGACCCCGGCGGCCGGCGCCTCTGGCGGGGTGACCACCGCAGCGACCTCGGCCGGCGCCTCTTCTTCGACGGCGGGGGCCGGCGGGCGCTGGATCATGATCACCACCGCCGCCGCTGCTGCCAGCAGGGCGACCGCCTCGACCGGCGTCCGGCGCAGCAGGCGCCGCAGGCGGGGCACCATGCCCCCCGGCGCCGGCTCGGCCGCCACCTGGGCCATCACCTTGTCGTGAAGGCCCATGGGCGCTGCCGCGCGACCGTGGCGCTGCACCAGCGACAAGGTCTGGCGGAGCTGCTCGTGCTCGGCGCGCAAGGCCGGGTCGCGGGCGATGGCGGCGGCCACGGCTTCGGCCTCGGCGGAGCTGAGAGAGCCGTCGAGGTAGGCGTGCAGGCGGTTGCGGGCGAAGAAGGCGTCCATGGGGACCCTCCGGTGGGGGTCATTCAAAGATATCGGCCCGGCCCAGAAAGCGGGACAGGGCCTTGCCCAACTGGGCGCGGGCGCGGTGCAGGCGGCTCTTCACCGTACCCCGCGGCAGGTCGAGGATGTCGGCGATCTCCTCGTAGGGCAGGCCATCCACATCGCGCAGCAGCACGATGTTTCGATGGTCGGGGTCGAGGTCGGCCAGGGCATCTTGCACCAACCTCGCCGCTTCAGACCGATGGAGGGCCTCATCGGTTCCCGGTCCGGGGTCGGCGAGCTCACGAATTGGCTCATCGTCACGCGGCAGGCCTTCGAGGGGCTCGTGGCGGCCGGCGGCGCGGCGGTGCTCGTAGAGGCGACGGTTTTTGCAGTGGTTGATCGCCACCCGGTACAACCAGGTCGAGAGCCGGGCGTCGCCGCGGAAGGAGGCCATGTTGCGGTAGGCCGCGAGAAAGACCTCCTGGGCGACCTCTTCGGCGGCGCTCTCGGTGCCCAGCATGCGCAGGCAGACCGTGTAGATGCGGTCCTGGTAGCGCAGCACGATGGCCGAGAAGGCCTCACGGTCCCCGCCCACGACGCGCCGCACCAGCTCCTCATCGGGCAGGTCGGCGCCAGGAGGGGGGCCTGCGCGCATCCTACTCGTCGTCGTCCATGCCGGAGGACTCCATCTGCAGCAGCGCGCCGCTCTTCACCGCCGCCTGGATGGACTGGATGGTGAGCCGGCCGAGCGGGAAGATCGCCTTTTTGAAGCGCGCCCCCTTGATCGAGACCCCATCGAGGTTGGCGAAGTCGAAGTCAGCGCCTTCAAGGGTGGCGCCGTCGAGCACCGCGCCCTGCAGGTTGGCATGCCAGAGGCTGGCCCGCGAGAGGTTGGCGTTGCGGAAGGTGCAGCCCGTGAGGTTGGCCTCGGCCAGCTTGGCCCAGCGCAGGTCGACGCCGTCGAAGGAGAGGCCGGCGAGGTCGGAGGCGCGCATGTCGGCCTCGACCAGCGAGCTGCCCTTGCGAATGGCCTCTTGCACCTGCTTGCGGGTGAGGGTCTCGGGGGTGGCGGCGAGCTCGTCGAGCTCGATGGTGGAGCGCTTCACGGACATGGACGAGGGGCCTCCGAGATCGGCGCTGGGCCAGTGAGGAGCAGGATGGCCTGGGCCGCCATCGCGCCCGGCGGTGCGCTGCCCAGGGCGTCGGACCAGTGCACGCCGCCAGGGTTCAGCGTGTTGACCTCGACCAGCCGGCCCCCGATGACATCCAAGCCGGCGATGCGTATCCCGGCGCGCAGCAGGTGAGGGGAGAGGGCGGTGGCGATCCGCCGGTCTGCGGCGTCGATCTGCGTGGCGTGGGGCAGCGCCCCCTGCTTCAGGTTGTGCCGGAACTCCCCCTCGGCCGGCCGGCGCAGGTAGGCGCCGAGCAGGGCGCCATCGACCCAGAAGAGGCGTTTTTCGCCCTGGGGGGCCTCCTCCAGGTACTCCTGCACCACCACCGGCCCGCCGTGGGCGTGGGCGCGGGCCTGATCGACCGCCTCTTCGAGCCGCTC
>JBEIQK010000613.1:0-4088 GCA_040376505.1 Alphaproteobacteria bacterium
CTTCATCGGCCCCTACGAGCACCACAGCAACGAGCTGCCCTGGCGCGAGACCATCGCCGACGTGGTGGTGATCCCCGAGGATGGCGACGGCCGCATCGATCTCGCCGCCCTGGAGGCGGCCTTGGTCGCCTACGCCAGCCGCCCGCTGCGCATCGGCAGCTTCTCGGCCGCCTCCAACGTCACCGGCATCCTCTCCGAGACCCGGGCCATCACCCGCCTCCTGCACGCCCACGGCGCGCTCTCCTTCTGGGACTACGCCGCGGCCGGGCCCTACGTCGACATCGAGGCCTGGAACGAAGACCCGGCCCTGCGAAAAGACGCGATCTTCCTCTCTCCCCACAAGTTTCCGGGCGGGCCTGGCACGCCGGGTGTGCTGGTGGCCAGCAAGGCGCTCTTCGTCAACAGCGTGCCGGCCAGCCCCAGCGGCGGCACCGTGCAGTGGGTCAGCACCACCGGCCACCGCTACGTCGACGACCCCACCAGCCGCGAGGAGGGCGGCACGCCGGCGATCATCGAGTCGATCCGCGCCGGGCTGGTCTTTCACCTCAAGGCCGAGGTGGGGGCCAGCCTCATCCACGCCCTGGAAGACCGCTTCACCCAGCGGGCCCTGGCCTCCTGGTCGCAGAACCCGCGCATCGACATCCTCGGCGGCCCCGAGCTGCCGCGGCTGTCGATCCTCTCGCTGGTCTTTCGCCATCCCAAGGGCGCGCTCCACTGGAATTACGTCGTCGCCTTGCTCAACGACCTCTTTGGCATCCAGGCCCGCGGCGGTTGGAGCTGTGCGGGGCCCTATGCCCACCGCCTCCTGCGCATCGACGAGGCCCGCTCGGAGGCGCTCTCGGCCGCCGCCGAGGAGGGCTGCCCGGCGCTCAAGCCGGGCTGGGTGCGGGTGGGCTTCAACTACTTCTTCTCGGAGACGGTCTTCCAGTACATCGTCGACGCCGTGCACTTCGTCGCCGACGAAGGCGCCACCTTGCTGCCGCTGTATGAGGTCGACCCGGCCCGCAGCCGCTGGACCCACCGCCAGCGCCCCCCCGAGCAAGGGCCCAGCCTGGTCGCCCTCTTCGGCCGGGCCACCCTGCGCGGCGGCCGTCGGATGCAGGAGCCCGAAGAAGCCCTGCCCGCCTACCTCGAAGCCGCCCGGGCCCTCGCCGCGCGGATGAAGGCCCAGCCGCCGGTGGTGGCGGCCGAGCCGGCCCTGGCCCCGGCCCACGAGGCCCTGCGCTGGTTTCCCTTGCCCTCGGAATCGGCGGGGGTGGCCGGATGATCTCTGCCCTGCTCCTCCTCGCCTGCACCCCGGGCGGCGCCCCCGGCACCGCCTCCACCGTCGACGACAGCGACCTCCCGGCCGACAGCGGCCTCACTGCCGACAGCGGGCTCCCCGAAGACACCGACGCCGCCTGCCCCGCCGGCGACTGGGTCCTCTCCGGCGGCCAGCTCTGCCACCAGGGCGCCCCCGCCCGGCCGATCGGCGCCAACGCGATGCACGTCTTCGGCCCCGGCAGCGCCGACATGGCCGAGGCCGGGCTGGTGTTGGCCCGGGAATTCATCGGCAACATGGCCGAGCAGCCCCTCGAGGGCTGGGCCATCCAAGACAGCCACGGCTCCTGGCTGCACCCCTTGCGCGACGTGGTGGAGGACAACCGCAGCCACGGCCTCGTCACCCTGCTCTCGCCGATGGGCTGGGATGGGGCGGAGGCCCTGCTCGGCAAGGAGCCGAGCGAGGTGGACTGGGGCCCCGCCTACGTCGAGCGCCTGCAGGCCGTCGCCGCCCTCTTCGCTGGCGAGCGCGACGTGTGGCTCTCGGTCTGGAATGAGCCCTACGCCTGGACCGGCGAGGGCTTCTCCGAAGACCGATGGCAGGCCGACATGCAGGGCCTCGTCAACGCCGTGCGCGACACCGGCTTCGACGGCATCCTGGTGGTGCCGGGCTCGCACATGGGTCAGGGCGCCGCCGTGCTGGCCTCCCACGGGCCCCTCCTCGAAGACCCGCAGCAGTCCTTGCTCTTCGACCTGCACGCCTACGAGCGCTGGCTGCTCGAGCGCAGCGCCGAAGAGGCCGACGCGGAGCTGTCGTCCCTCGACGAGGCCGGCATCGCCTGGATGATCGGCGAGATCGCCCCGATGAACGCCGGCACCCTGATGGACCCGCGGCCCTTTTTGGCGCTGCCACGGGTGCTGCGGCGCCCGGCGGCGGCCTGGCTGTGGAAGTACAGCGACACCGACACCGACGCCCTGCGCACCGCCGATGGGGCGCTCAACGACCGCGACAACAACGCCTGGGGCAGCACCTGGGCCGCCCACGCGGCGTCGACGCCGCCCTGATCAGCGCACCATGTGGGTCAGGTGGTACACCACCTGCTTGCGCCACCAGTCCCAGTCGTGGCGGCTGTCCTTGCCCCAGATGTCGGTCCAGTTGGGGATGCCCTTCTTGTTGAGCAACTCGCCCAGCGCGATGGTCTCCTCGATGCAGCCCTCTTCGTAGGGGCCCTGGCCGCAGACCAGCGTGAGGTTGGTGTTCTTGCGCACCTGGTCGAGGTACTCGCCGCCCATCCCCGCGACAAAGGCCAGGGTGTTCTGAAAGTAGAGGGCGTCGCAGCTCTCGCCGTTGGTGAGGGCGGTGGCGAGGTAGCGGCCGCTCATGCACAGGGCGCGCCGGAAGGTGCGGGGCTGCTTGAGGGCGAAGTTGGCGGAGTACATGGCGCCCAGGCTGCAGCCCATCGTCCACAGCGGCACCTCGGCGCCGCGGTAGTCGGCGCGCACCAGCGGCACGAGGGTCTCCATCACAAAGCGCTCGTAGGCCTGGTGGCGCTCCATCCGCCAGGGCAGCGGGCTCTCCTTGCGGGTCCAGGCCTCGGCGACGTTGCTCTCGGGGCAGTAGAGCTTGATGCGGCCCTTGTCCAAGAAGGGCTGCAGCGCGCCCACCATGCCTTGGGCGTCCCACTCGTGGGCGAAGCCCGCCGCCGATGGAAAGACCACCACCGGCTGACCGGCGTGGCCATAGGTCCAGACGTGGACCTTGCGGCCCATCGCGGCGCTCTCGACTTGAAGATGACGACCTGACATTCCCGGGCTCCTCGCGTGCGAGCCGCTGGCCTATCCAGCCCTCGGCCCGGCCGCTCAGCCGCCGGTGGCGGTGCCCTCGAAGTAGGGCAGCGCCGCGTCAAAGGCGAGGTGGCCGACCTCGTAGCCGATCAGGCGGCCCGACCGGTCATCGGGCCAGATGTGGATGCCGCCCAAGATGCGCGACTGGCCGGCCTGATCGGCGGCGTCCTGGTAGGTGCCCCACTGCAGGACGATGTCCTGGGAGGGACCGTCCTCGAAGATGAGGTAGCTGTGGGCCGGCGCGGTGAACTCGCCGATGCCGCCGGGGAACCAGGGGGAGCCGGTGAAGGCGGTGAGCACCTCGGCCCCGGCCCGCGAGAAGGTGCTGTGGCCCGAGATGTAGCCCGGGAAGGCCGGGGTCACGAAGGTGCGCCGCTGGTAGGGGAACCAGTCGCGGGCCCGCATCCAGGCCACGCCGCTGGTGACGTTGGCCCGATCGCCCGGCTCGCCGCGCCAGGCCACCACCGCCACCTCGCCCTTGTACCAGCGCAGGTGGTGGTGCCGCTGCCCGGCGGCGGCGCTCTCCTCGGTGATGAGCTCGATCAGGCCGGGGACCAGGGGCAGGCCCTCGGGATCGTAGCTGGGGAGGGCCGAATCGCTGCGCTGGCCGTTCTCGGCCATCCAGCGGACGAGGCTGATCGGGCGCGCGCCGAGGCTCTCGCGCTTGAGGCCCCAGGCGGCGATGGCGGCGTCGTGCAGCGCGCCATTGAGGGCGAAGTAGAGGTGGACATCCCAGCTCAGGCGATCGACCGCCTCGCCGACCCCGCCGATGCGCAGGTCTTCGGCGGCGCGGGCGTCGCTCGCGAAGTTGGCCAGCGTGTTCCAGTGCCCGGGGGGCGTCTCGGACTTGGGGCCGTCGGCCCAGAACTCGGCGAGCACGCGGGCGAAGTCACCGTAGGGCACGACGTTGGGGGCGTAGGGCTCGCCGGTGGCGGGGTTGGCGGCGTAGCCAACGCCGTCGTTGGTGCCGATCGGGTTGTTGC
>JBEIQK010001142.1:0-1535 GCA_040376505.1 Alphaproteobacteria bacterium
GGGCGGCGTCTCGAAGAGGTTGTAGCACTGGGTCTTGGCGAGGGCGGCGACGTAATCGCCGTCGTAGAGCGCCTTGTCGAGGGCGTTGGCCAGGGCGGCCACCTCGTCCATCGAAGGCGCACCCGGCGGCTTGGCGCTGGGGCGGCTGGTGGCGCCGCGCTCCTCCCCGCCGGGCAGGGGCGAGGGGCAGGCGCCGGCGAAGAGCTTGAGATCGCCCTCCACCGAGAGCTTGCCCTCGGCGTCGGCCACCACACTCACCTCGCGGGTCAGGTTGGCCGGGTCGACGCACTTGAACCAGTTGGTGGGCTCCTTCATGCCCAGGGCCACGGTGGCCTTGTAGCCGTCCTTCTCGGGGGTGAGGGCCTGCACGGTGAGCGAGGGATCAACGCCCATGTAGACGCAGTAGCCGGTGGGCGTGCTGGCCGTGATCCACCGCTGGGCCGCGTAGGTGGGCGAGATGCGGGCCGGGGTGCCGCTGGGGCGCCGCGCCGGGTCATCGTTAAAGGCCAGGTCGTTCTGCTCCAGGCAGGGCTTGTCGAAGATCGGCGCCTCCAACCACACCGCCTTGCCCGCCAGCTCCATGCCGGTGCGCCCGGCTGGGTTCGCCGCCGTGAAGGCCGCCGTGATGGCGTCGCGCGCCGCCGACTCTTCGATCTTGGGCTTGCAGCCCCCCACACCCAGCAGGAGCGCCGCCACGAACAGGGCCGCGCTGCCGCCCCGGTATTCCCTTGCTGCCGCCATTGAATCCGCCTCCGACCCTCGAACGGTACCACGCGGCGCCGGCTCGCTCGTGCAAGGAAGTGGTCGGGTGTTAGGCCGCGCGCCCGTGAGGCCCGCCTTGCCTGACTCCGCCCCCGCACAGCAGCCGCTCAACTACTGGGACTACTTGAAGCTCGATCAGCTCCTGGCCCTACAAAGCGGCAAAGAGTCCGATGAGAGCGCGCTGATCGATGATGAGCTGCTCTTCATCATCACCCACCAGACCTATGAGCTGTGGTTCAAGCAGGTGGCCCGCGAGCTGCGCGGCGCCATCCGCTACGTCGGTGAGCAGCCGATCGCCGAGGAGGAGGTCCCCCACGTCGTCCACCACCTGCGGCGGGTGGTTGCCATCCTCAAGCTCGCGGTGGAGCAGTTCTCGGTGATGGAGACCCTGACGCCCCAGGATTTCCTCTCCTTTCGCAACAAGCTGGTGCCCGCCAGCGGCTTTCAGTCCTTCCAGATGCGCGAGCTGGAGCTCCTCCTCGGCCTGCCCGGCGAAGATCGGCCCCAGTACGGCGACGTCGACCCGCTGCACCACATCCGCAAGTACGGGCAGAGCAGCGCCTCGGGGATGTCGGCGATCGCCCAGGTCGAGGCCACCCTGCGAGAAACCGCCGGCGGCCGGGATCTCCGACAGGGGCTGGTGCGATGGCTAAGCCGCACGCCGATTCGCGGCTCGACCCCCGACACGCCGGGCGACGAGGCCACGGTCGCCGCCTTCCTCGACGACTACCACGCCACCTACTGCGCCCACCAGGCCGAGTAGATGCGCCACC
>JBEIQK010000016.1:0-23307 GCA_040376505.1 Alphaproteobacteria bacterium
CCTCACCGAAAAGGAGGGCTGCGGCTGCGCCTCCGGGGGCTCCTCGGCCTCGCTGGGCCTCGCGATCGGCGCCTTGCTGCTGGGTCTGCGGCGCCGGGGGGCTGCCGGCCGGCCTTGATTTGAGGCATGATCCGACCACCCCTGCCACCCCCCGTGCCCCGTGATCACCGCGCGCCGCGTCCGCCTCTGCCTCAAGGACCTCTACCACCAAGACGTCATCGAGATGATCGAGCGCGAGACCCGCAAGTACAAGCTGTGGGTCATCGAGGACCCGAGCGATCCGCACTTTGAGGGCGCCTACAACCTGCTCTGGGAGAAGTTCGGCCCCAGCGGCGAGATGGAGCGGCGCGAGGCCATCGAGGCCTTCCTGCGCGAAGACTCCTTCGAGCCGATGAGCACGGGCACCTTCATTCGGTACTTCCTCATCGTCGCCACCGACAAAGACGGCGTGGTGCGCGGGGTACGCGACGGCAGCATCCTGGTGAACCCGAGCTACGCCCCCGACCTGTGCGTGGTCTACCTCTCGCACATCTACATGCTCGAAGAGGCGCGCGGCACCGTGCTCTCCTACTGGCTGCGCATCAGCCCGATGGAGATCGCCGTGCAGTACCTCGCCGACCTGCACGCCAAAAACCTGATCGAGCTGCCCCACCCAAAGAACCCGGGCCGCACCTTCGGCATGCGCATCACCCTCGCCGCCGAGATGGAGTACTGGGCGCCCGAAGACCCGATCTCGCTGCAGCGCATCCTCTTCTACGGCCGCGGCGGCTTCGATGTCCTCAACCCAGCGCACTTCCCCTACCGGCAGCCCGACTTCCGCGACCCGGCGGTGATCCGGGCCACCGGCAACCAGCCGCTGCCCTTCATGCTGCTGCTCCGCCGGATGGGCCGCGAGCGCGAGGCGAGCCTGCCGATCTCCGAGGCCGAGGCGATCATGCGGCTCATCTACGATGACTTCGCCGCCTTCTGCGCGCCCGAGCACCTCGAAAACAGCCTGGACATCGTGCTCAGCCGCCTCGAACGCCAGCGCGACCGGGGCAAGACCCAGGTGGAGCTGCTGCCGCTGCCCACGGGCCCGCGGGATCTGGCGCGTCTCAAGCCGATCTTCCGCTACAAGGTGTTCAAGCAGCACTACAAGAGCGCGCCCGAGACCCTGCACTACCTGCAGAGCGGCGTGGCCGAGAAGGTGGCGGCCGATCGGCGCTACATCGACAAGCAGCTCGCGGCCATCGCCGAGGCCCTGTCGCGCCGGCCGCACTATGTCTATGGCAGCCGGGAGAAGTACTTCAACTGGGATGGCTCGCTGCTGGAGAGCCCCGAGGAGCAGCAGCCGGTCGACGTTCACGAGAGCGACACCGAGAGCCTGCAGCGCGCTTGACGCGGTTTGGGTGCTGTCCTGGCGCGCGCAACGATCTGGATGGAGCGTAGGCGAAGATGATCAAGTCCGTGACCGTTTCGCGCTATCGCTGCTTTCGGAAGCACCAACGGGTGGAGGCGGCGGGCGAGCTCGGGAACTGGCAACGTCTGCGTTGGTTTTTTGGTCTGGGCCTTGAGACAGAGGTGGAGCCGTTTGAGCTCCGGAACGTAGACGGTGCCGAGGTCCGGCTGACCCGTGAACGGACGCCACGCGGACAGGAGGGCTTGGTCTACGCTTCGTCGCCTCGCCGGGAGCGCCTGGCTCGAGCGGCACCGCCGGCGCCGGCTCGTCGTCGTCCACCTCGAGGACAGACGTGAGCGCGTGGCGTTTCAACCGATGTGCACGTCATTTCCGAAGCCGCCGACCCTCGCGAAGACGGGATGGGCTTCCTCGACGAGTTCGGCCTCTCTGACTTGGACTACACCTTTAGCGAGGAGCTTCCTTGACCCCCACGCCCCTCCCCGGCCCCCTCGTCTCGGTCGACTACCTCCGCGCGCACCTCGGTGAGGTCGTGCTCCTCGACGTGCCCTTCCTGCCGCCCGGCAGCAGCGCCCCGGCGGCGGTCGAGGCCATCCCCGGGGCCCAGGTCTTTGACTACGACAAACAGATCTGCGACCCCCTCAGTCCCCTCCCCCACATGATGCCCACGCCCGCGGCCTTTGAGGCGGCGGTGCGGGCGCTGGGCATCCACAATGACAGCCGCATCATCGTCTACGATCGCGTGGGCACCTTCGCGAGCCCCCGGGCCTGGTGGATGTTCAAGGCGATGGGCCATGATGCCATCGCGGTCCTCGACGGCGGGCTGCCCGCCTGGCGCGCCGCCGGCCTGCCCACCGGGGCCCATGGCGCGCCCGGCCCCGTGGGCGACTTCTGTGCCCGCCCCCAGCCGGGCCGCTTCTGCGACGCCGACCATGTCGCCCGGCTCCTCGATGATCCCGACGCCGCCGTGGTCGACGCCCGCAGCGCCGGGCGCTTCGTCGGCCGGGATCCCGAGCCCCGGGCCGGCCTGCGGGGCGGCCACATGCCAGGGGCCTACAACCTCTTCTTTGGCGAGGTCCAGCGCGGCGGACAGATGCGGCCCGTCGCCGAGCTGCGCGCCCGCATCCAGTCCACCGTGGGCCCGCGGGAGCGGCTCTGTTTCAGCTGCGGATCGGGGGTCACGGCCTGCATCCTCGCCCTGGCCGCCGAGCTGGCCGGCTACACCGATCTCACCGTCTACGACGGCTCCTGGAGCGAGTGGGGCCTGCCGTCAGACCGCCCGGTGGTGACGGAGGGTCCCCAGGTCGGCGCCTCGACACGGCCTGGGATCGGCTCCGGCTGATCATCCCCGCCACGGGTTCAGGCCGTGCGAGGCGGCGAGCCGTTCGCCGAGGCCCGCACCTCAGTCGCGGGCCATCGCCGACTCCAGCTGCCGCTGGGTCATGCCCCCCACCGTCGCGCTGCGCAGGGCCCCGTCGGGGCCCAGGATCACGGTGGTGGGCAAGGCGCTCACCTTGTAGGCGCGCACCATCTCGTCGTCGCCCATCGCCACCGGGTAGGTGATGCCAAAGCGTTTGGCCGCCGCCTCGACCTCGGCCTTGGAGCCCGAGTCCACCGCCACGCCGATCACCGGCACCTCGGGGTGCTCAGCGGCGAAGGCGACGAACTCCGGCACCTCGGCCCGGCAGGGGCCGCACCAGCTCGCCCAGAAGTTGAGCACCACCGTCTTTCCCGCGAGGCTGTCGCGGCTGAGGCTGGCGCCGTCGAGGCCTTCGATGGAGAAGTCGGGAGCCGTGGCCCCGTGCTGCACCGGGGCTGAGCCGCCGCGCAGGGCGCCGACCGCGAGGTAGACCACCACGGCGATCGCAAGGGCCGAGCCCCAGTCGATGAGGAAGCGTCGCATGCACCCACTGTGCTCCCGGCGCAGGCCATCGGCAAGGGCGTGTTACCAGCGCAGGCTCGCTCAGGTTGCAACATGGCTGTTCTTTGGTGCCTCCTCCCCGTCGCCGCCGCCCTCACCCTCCCGCCCGGCTGGTCCGCCGCCGGCCCCAACCGCGCCCTGCTCGATCCGGCGCAGCCCGAGCGCGGCGAGCTGCGGGAGTTCGTGGTGCACGGCGGCAGCGGCGATCCCGATGAGCTGCTGCTCACCCTGCGGGCCACCGGCTTGCAGGTCACGGCGGCCAGCCCCGATGGCAACGCCGTCTCGCTGGCGATCGGCGGCGGTTTGGGGCGGGCCCGCAGCCGGGTGGAGAGCGGCAGCGCCACCTGGGCCCTGGTGATGGCCAGCAATGCCTACGCCGCAAACCTCGATCCCGACGCCATCCTCACCGTGGCGCTGAGCAGCCAGGCCCCCACCTGGGGTGCGGCAGCGGCCACCGGCGGCGGCACCGGGCAGCCCTGGGTCAACACCCCCGCCGCGGGTTGGGAGGCCGTCGGCGCCGGCTCGGCCTTCGGCGTGGTGCCCGAGCTGGTCGGCACCTGGGAGGGCACCGTGCTGATCGACGGCGCCGCCATCACCTACGCGATGCGCTTTGTGGGCACCGGCGAGCTGTCGATCAGCCGGCGGGCCCGCAAGGGCAAGGATGAGCTGCGCCAGGGCACCTGGGCGGCCCGCGAAGGGCTGCTGCGCATGACCATCCCCGGCGCCACGGGCGACGTGGTCTACGAGCGGGTCGGCTCCACCCTCAATCTGCAGTACGACGGCGCCCGCCTGACCCTGATGAAGGTGGGCCCATGAGCGTGAGCGAGCGCCGCCAGGAGCGATGGCGCGAGAGCCTCGACAAGAGGCTCGGCAGCGTCATCGTCATCGGAGAGGCCATCTACCGGCGCCACAATGTGAGCGCGATCCTGCGCAGCGCCGAGTCCTTCGGCCTGCACGAGGTCCACCTCGTGAGCCGGGGCTTTCGGCCCAGCAAGGGGGCGGCCCGCGGCTCGGAGCGCTGGATGGAGCTGCACCGCCACACCGACACCACCACGGCGGTGCGCGCGCTCCAGGCCCGGGGGGTCAAGGTCTACGCCGCCGATCTGCGCCCCGGCGCGGTCTCGCCGGTGGATGTGCCCCTCGATGGGCCCATCGCCGTGCTCTTTGGCAGCGAGCTCAACGGCGTCTCCGACGAAGCGCGCGGCGTGGTCGACGGCTTCCTCACCGTGCCGATGTCCGGCCTCACCGAGAGCCTCAACGTGTCGGTGGCGGCGGCGGTGATGCTCTATGTGCTCTCCGACCGGCGCCGCCGGCAGCTTGGCCGCCCGGGCGACCTGCACCCCGACCAGATCGAGGCCACCTTCGCCCGCTGGCTGGCCCGCGAAGACAAGGCCGCCATCGGCCTCGCCGCCCGCGTGGGCGAGCCCGACGACGAAGACGAGGCCCTGTGGAGCGAGGCCCTGCCGTGCCCCACCTGAGGCTGAACGACGGCCACCGCCTCTTCTACACCGACAGCGGCGGCGACGGCCCGGTGGTGCTCTTCAGCCATGGGCTGCTCTTCACCCACGCCCAGTTCGCCGCCCAGATCGCCACCCTGCAGGGGCGCTACCGCTGCGTGGCCTACGACCACCTCGGCCAGGGCGGCAGCGACGTGCCCCCCGGCCCGGTGATCCCGATCGAGCGCAACTACGAAGACTGCGTCGCGCTGATCGAGGGCCTCGGCCTGGGCCCTGTGCACTTCGTCGGCCTGTCGATGGGCGGCTTTGTGGGCATGCGCCTCGCCGCCCGCCGTCCCGAGCTGGTGCGCTCGCTCTGCCTGATGAACACCACCGCCGAGCCCGAGCCGGCCGAGAACCTGCCCCGCTACCGCCTCCTCGTGCTGCTGCAGCGCACGCTGGGCCCGCGCCTCATCGGCGGGCAGACCGCGAAGATCATGCTCTCGCGCTCGTTCCGCGAGGATCCCGCCCGCGCCGCCGCCCGGCAGGCGGTGTTGGAGGGCCTGCGGGCCGTGCCGCGCAGCATCTACAAGGCCTGCCAGGGCGTGTTCACCCGGGAGGGCGTGGTGAGCGAGCTGGCCCGCGTGCGCTGCCCCACGCTGGTGATGGCCGGCGAAGAAGACGTGGCCACCGTCCCCGAGCAGTCGGTGCGCATCGCCGCCCGCATCCACGGGGCGGCGCTGGTGAGCATCCCGCGCGCCGGCCACAGCAGCGCCGTGGAGCACCCCGAGGCCGTCACCGCCTTCCTGAGCGCCTTCCTCGACGCCCAGCCGGCCTAGGCGCCGTCTCCGGCGCAGCGCACCTCAACCCGGCGGTTGCGGCGGCGGCCTTCGCCGGTGCGGTTGTCGGCGATGGGCGCGGTGTCGCCCTTGGAGCGCACCACGATCTGATCGGCGGTGACCCCGAAGGCGACGAGGCGATCGCGCACCGCCCGGGCGCGCTCTTCGCCGGTGCGCAGGTTCTCGCGGGGCGAGCCCTGGTTGCAGGTGTGGCCCTCCACCACCACCCGGGCGCAGGACAGCGCCCACTGGGGCAGGGCGGTGGTGTCGGAGATGGCGACGCCGCCGTCGGGGAAGTTGATGACGAGGCTCTGGACGGCCGGCAGGGCCGGGACCGCCTCAGGCGGCGGGGTGGAGGCCACGCCCACCGAAGCGGCGGCGGACGGCGCCGACGCCAGCGCCAGCGCAGCGGGCTCGGGCTCCCCGCCTCGACGGGCCGTCTGGATCAAGGCCAGCACAAAGAGCATCGCCGCGGCGCCCAACAGCCCGCTCAGCCAGGGCCGCGAGAAGATCGGGTGGGGCTCCTCCATCACCACGGCGGGCGGCGGCGCGGCCTCTACGCGCACCGGCAGCGGCGCCACCGTGGGCGAGGCCACCCGCGCCCACTCCGGCAGGATCGCCCGGAGGTTGGTGAGGGTCTGCGGCCCTTCGGCCTCTTCATCGAGGAGGGTCCGCATCGGCCGCGGCGCGGCAGCGGCCGCCCGGGTTGGCTCCCCCGCCGCAGGGCCGGAAGGCTGGCCCGGGTCGCCTTTGGTCTGATCGCCAGGCTGCCTGCTCACTGGACCTCCGTTGCGCCACGAACCCATTGTAATGCAGCGCTGGAGCCGGAGCGGGTGAAAGATCGTAGAAGAGGCCCTGTCTTCGATCAGAGCCGATCCGTAGAGGCTCCCCAGGCGCAGGGCCCGCTGGCCGGGCAGCGGATCAGGTACTGGCGGCATCGTTTGGCGTCGCAGCCCGGTGAGGCGGCCCACCAGGTCCACCCACCTTCTTCGTTCCTCTGGCTGGCGACACCGTCGAAGGGATCGCGATCGGAGACGCTGCCCCACATCCAGAAGGCCGCGAAGGCCCCGACATCGGCCACAAGCCGATCTTCGGCGGCTGGGGGCAGGGTGCTCGCGGCGCGCAGGGCCTCCTCGCGGGCGGCGAGGCGGGCGATGCAGGCCTCCTCGTCGGCGCGCAGCTTCACCTCCTCTTTGAGCGGGCTGTACCAGCCGCCATCGGACTGAAAGATGGCGGTGAGGGCCGGATCGTCAAAGCGCTTGCCGCCGATCGCCAGCGGCGTGGCCTTGAGCACCCTGGCCTCGACCACGGTCCAGATGTGAACCCGCTCCAGATCGCAGCCGGCACCCAGCAGATCGCGCCAGGCGTTGCGCACGGCGGCGAGGCTGCCCGAGCCCTTCTCGGAGGGCTCGAAGGTGGGGATGGGCGCCACCAGGGTGCGGGGCGCCGGCTTGGGGGTGGCCTTGGCCGGCGCCGGCCGCGGCCGGGCCGGGGGCGCCGGCTCTGCACACGCCAGCGCGATCAGCAGGCAGCAGAGCCAGCGCATCGGCCTCACCCCTGCCCTACCAACGGTAGGCGATGCGGCTGCGGGCAGTGTGGATATGGGCGCCCGGGCTGGTGACGTCGCCGGTGACCTCGTTCTCGGTGACGAAGTTCTTCGGCGCGCCGTAGTACTCGACCGCGAGATCGAGGTGCTTGATCTTCTTCACCTCGATGCCCACGCTGGTGGCGAGCCCGGCGTAGGGGGTGCCGTTGTTGGAGACCACCGCGTCGTCGCCGATGTAGAAGAAGGTCGAGACATCGGTGAAGCCGAGGGCCACGTAGGGCTTGAGGCCGTCGATGTCCTTGCCCGCCAGCGCATCGATGCCGAAGGTGGAGCCCATGTAAAAGTCGTTCACCGCCGGGTCGCCCTCGACGAAGGGGGTGGCGATCTCGGCCACGGTCTTCATCACCGTGGCGTGGCCGCGCCCGCCGACGCTCCAGCCGCCGCCGAGGTTGGCGCCAAAGCCGGCCTCACCGCTCAGGATGACGTTGCGGGTGCCAAAGACCGTGACGGGCGGCACATAGCCAAGCCCCATGTAGGGCACGACCTTGCCCAACTCGGCGAAGGAGGCCACCATGCGAAAGCGCGGCAGGATCGGCGCCTTGTTGGTGTCTTCGGTCTTCGTGTAGTTGAGCACCAGCCGCCGCTCGCAGGACAGCGGGGGGATCACGCTCAGCTCCATGCCGACCGAGCCGTGGCCCGGCTCATGGGGCATCGGGCCGTGCAAGGGCGAGAAGGTGGTGGCCAGCGCGAAGAAGTTGAGCAGGTAGTCCTGCTGGCCCTGTTCGCTGTAGTCCGAGGGCGCGCCCCCCTCGGCGACCGAGGCGCAGTCGGGATCGATGTAGGCCTGGGCAGGCGCTGCGACGAAGACAAGGAGAGAGAGGATCATGGGGGCTCCTGTGCTCAGCCGCCGAAGGTGTCGAGACAGTACTGGGCCACGGCCTGGGCTTCCGCGGCGTCAGGGTACTGGGGGGGCATGCTGCCCTGGCCGTCCTGGATGATCTCCACGAGGTCGGCCAGGGTCTTGCCCGGCACCTCCTCGACCAGGCTGGGCGAGTAGCCGCCGCTGCCGCTGGCGCCGTGGCAGGCGGCGCACTTGGCCATGTAGAGGGCCTCACCGTCGGCGGTGCCGCCGTCGCTGCCATCGGTGCCGTCGGTGCCGTCGGTGCCGTCGGTGCCATCGGTGGTGTCGGTGCCATCGGTGGTGTCGGTGCCGCCGGTCCCGTCGCAGGTGGCGCCGTCGTTGATCCAGGCCTCCACAATCGCCAGGGTGTCGCTGCCGAGCAGGCCGCTCGGCGGCATCGGGCTCGAGGAGCTGGTCATGCGCTGGTAGAGCGTGCTGCCCGCCGCGTCGCCGGCCACCACCAGGCCGCCGTCGATCACGGCGGTGTACCAGTCGGTCTCCAGATCGAGGCCGCCCGCTGCCCCCGCCGCCGAGTGGCAGGCGAGGCAGTTGTTGGCGAAGACCTCGCCCACGCCGTCACAGCCCTCAGAGGTCACCACGCCGCCGCCCTCATGGGCCGGAAAGATCTCGTCATCACAGCTCACGAGGGTGGCGCAGAACGCCACCGCCACCACCAGCAGGGGGGCTGAGCCCGCCGCCATCATCCGTCTCATGGACACCTCCGCTGTGCCAAGACGTAGCCGATCGGCCGCTTGTTGTCTGCCCCGCGCGCGGCCCGGCTCAGGGCGCGCAGGTGAGCCAGGCCTCAAAGAGGGCGCGATCGCGCTCGGGCAGGGGCATCGAGGGCGGCATGGTAGCCGGCTCGCCCAGCACCACCACCAGCAGGCGGGCCCGCAGGGCCAGGACCTCGGCCTCGGCGTCGAAGTTGATCGCCTCTGGGGCCCCGTGGCGGTTGACCGCGTTCGCGCTGTGGCAGGGCTGGCACCACTGGGTCACCAGCCCCTCGCCGTCGCTGGCCCAGGTGATCGGCGTGGCGCAGATGCCGGTGTCGGCCTCCAAGACCGCGGCCGGCGCGGTGTCATCGGGCTTGGCGCCGCAGCCCAGCAGGAGCAGCAGGAGCAGCAGGAGGCCCAGCCGCCTCACGCGAGCACCGCCGCGATGGGGTCCACCACGAGGCCCTCGGCGACTGGATCAAGGCCGCCCAGGGCCAGCAGGGTGGCGCCAAAGACATCACAGCCGGGTACAACGCCGTCGGGGTCGAGCTCGCCGCTGTCGAGATCGATGGCGAGGCCCTGCAGATTGTCATCGTAGGCCCCCACCGCCTGACCGCCCGCCACACCAGCCCCGATCACCATCGCCGAGGTGTAGGGCCAGTGGTCCTTGCCGCCCGTGCCGTTGAGGAAG
Organism: Alphaproteobacteria bacterium; assembly: GCA_040376505.1. Classification (GTDB taxonomy): domain Bacteria; phylum Myxococcota_A; class UBA796; order UBA796; family UBA2385; genus JBEIQK01. Next base: position 9,444 of record JBEIQK010000016.1, read on the forward strand.
GGCGTGCGCCCCATTTCGGAGAGCACCACCACCACGGTCTCATCGAGGAGGGTGCCCCCCTGGGTGCCCGGCCAGGTGGACAGCTCGGTCATGAGCCGATCGAGCTCGCGAAAGAGGGTCTCGTAGAGCGGGCTCTGCATCGCGTTGTTGGAGGTGTGGGAGTCCCAGGCGTTGTTGTCGTTGGACCGCGGCAGCATCACCGAGGTGCAGCGGCTGATCCCCTCGGACAGCGCGGTCAGCGCGAGGTGGACCTGGGAGCCAAAGGAGCTGTCGAAGCTGAGGTCTACGTTGGACGCGAGCGCCTTGAGGCCGATCGAGCGCTCCAGGGCGATCTCGTAGGAGCGCCGGGCCGCCGGGTGGAGGGCAGCGCCACCCAGCCCACGGCTGGCCACATCGCGGAGGTAGGCGTCGACCGCCGCCGTGTGGGCCGCGACGGGCAGGGTCACGGGGCGCTCGCTCTGCTCCAGCAGCGTGCCAGCGGTGAGCCCGGCGAGCTGGCCGTTGGCCCCAGCCCGGCCCACATGCACGCCATAGGCCCCCGAGAAGGCAGCGCCGGCCACGATCAGGTAGGGGATGGTGCGCTCGGCGGCCTGGGCGACGGCGATGCGGGTGGCCCAGTCGGCGGTGGCGCCATCGACCACGCCGGTGTGAATCAACCGGGTGGCGCTGGAATGGGAGATCGACTGAACATAGAGCCCATTGAGCACCGCCGTCTGTGCACCCCAGCGCCGCAAGAAGGTGCGCACCGAGGGCCGGCTGGGGTGATCGACAAAGGGAATGCCCGCCTCGGTGCCGGCCACCGCCTCAGGCTCCATCGAGAGGATCGACGAGCCGAAGTTGGGCGCAAAGAAGCAGGCCGGGTCCCAGCCTCCCAGGGCCTGCACAAAGAGAAAGCGCCGCTCGGCTGGGGCCACCGTGGCGGCCTGCGCGGGAGCGCCGATGCTGGCGAGGCCGGCGGCGGCGACCGCGCCGTGAAGGAGGCTGCGTCGGGTGAAGGGTGCCATCAGTAGTGCAAAAAGTCCGGGTGGCGAAGCAGGGCGCTGAGCACAGCGCGCCAGGCTTCGGCAGGGGTGGCGCCCTCGGCGCGCAGGGCGCTCCACAGGCCGAGGAGCGCGGCCACGTCGTCGCTGTCGCCGGCGACCCTCCGACCATGGCAGCGGCGGATCAGGCCCTTCATCTGCCGGCGCAGGTCATCCTCGGTCTGCTCCTCGTCGAGGCGTGCGATCTCCCGAAAGAGGCGCCGGGCCTCGGGCGACTGAGCCGCCTCGTCGGCCACCGCGTGCTCGGCGGCGGCCTCGCTGAGGCGCTCGATGACAAGCTGCTCGGTGGCGGCGTGATCGGTGGTGGGCTCAGTCGCCAGGATGCCGTCGGCCCCGCCGGCCAGCACCCGCACGCCGTAGTTGTCGGTGGTCATCATGTTGAGGCCGGCGTACTCCCACTGAAAGCCCGTCAGATCGGCCACCGCGCTGTTCATCTGGTCGGGAGAGAGGCGGCGGGTGGTGACTGCGCCAGGCCAACTCGGATCGGCCGAGCGGTAGGCCGGCTCAGCGGTGAGCGCGCGGTACAGGGCCCGCAGGGTCAGTCCCTCTTGAAGGAAGGTCTCGCGGGCCCGCTGCACCCGCGCGGCGTCGTCGATGGTGGGCAGGGCGCCAAAGAAGAACTGGTGGCCCTGCTCGACGGCGCAGGTGACAAAGCGCGGATCATCGGCGATCTGGCGGCCGAGGTCGAAGAGGTTCTCTCCGGGCTCGCCATACCAGGCCGGCGCCACCTCGGTTGTCTCGGTCCAGTGGGTCTCGAGGTTCGGGTAATACCAGATCGCCTCGGAGTAGCTCTCGGCGTGGGTGCGCCAGAAGCCGTACAGATAGCTGCCGATTGGATCGAGGGCGACATGACAGGAGACGCAGGCCGGATCGTTCTGGCTGCGGTTGAGCAGGTCGGTCGTCGAGGTGATGGCGCCCGAGAGGGCCACCGGCTGATCAAAGCGGCGATCACAGACAAAGATGCGGGCGACCGCCTCAGCGCGGGTGCGGTTGACGTTCATGGTCGTCGAGGTGTAGCGCCACCACATCCCGTTGGTCGAGAGCACCCCGGCGGTGGGTCGACCGTCTGTATACTGGGCGCGCACCCAGCCCTCACCTTCTTCCAGGGCCTCGAGGGGCCAGTGCGCCAGCAGATCCTCGTTGGCGAAGGTCCAGTCGAGGTTGACGATGTCGGTCCAGGGGCGGTCCTGGTCGGCCACAAAGGCCAGGATCTTTAGGGGCTCGTCTCCGACCGCGTGCGTAAACCGATAGCGCGCGTCCAGGTCGTGGAACTCGGCGTCGCCGTTGGCGCCCACGATGAACTCGTCGGCCCGGGTCTTGTAGACATCGGCGTACAAAAAGAAGACCCGCTCGGCGAAGCCCGGATCGTGCAGGAACTCGGTGACCAGCGCCTCGATCTCGGCGGGATCGGCCTCGGCGCGGTCGAGCTCGGCCTCGGTGGGGCGCCGGCCGCGCAGGTCGAGGCTGAGGCGACTGAGCAGCGCCGCCGGCGGCAGGGGCGACGGCCCACTCTCAGCGGTCGACGCCTTGGGATCGACGGCGTCGCCGCCGCAGGAGAGGAGGAGCGCCAGGGCCAGCATCACCATGGGGCCGTCTCCGGGTCCAGCAGGCCGCTCAGGTTGACGCAGAGCGGCCCGCCATCGGTGGGGGCGCAGGCGATGCAGTCATCCTCGGCCCCGCTCATGTCGAAGACCAGGGCGTGCCAGGTGGCCGTGGTGGCGTCGCGCAGGTCGAGGGTGAAGGTCGACTCGTTGGAGAGCAGGCAGGACTCCGGGCGGTCGCGCTGGCGCTTGAGCTCGAGGGCGACCCGGACGGCGCCGTACCGCTGCCCAAGCACGGTGACCCCGCCCGCGATCCGCACGATGCGCCGCACGTTGTTGGGGTTGGTCTCAAACCACATCCACAAGCTCGGGCGACTGGACGCCTGCAGCCAGGTGCCCTCTTGCGCGCCCCCAAACCAGTGCGCAGGCCCGTCGGTCAGGCTGAAGGAGGCGACGCGGCCGTCTTCGGCCGTGCCCTGGCCGTGCATGGCGATGCAGGAGCAGTTGAAGTCCTTGGTGCCGTCATCCGAGAAGATGTCGGTCTGGCCACGAATCCCGGCCCCGTCAAACAGATACCCCTCGTAGGGCAGCCCGAGGAGGGCGTCGGTGACCCCCTCGACATTTCCCTCGCGAATGTTGGTCTGATCGAAGGCCCAGGTGGTCATGGGGCCTTTGTACCACATGCCCTCGTCTCCATAACAGAGACCCGTCCAGTAGCCCTGCTGCCCCGAGGACTCCGTGTCGGTCACGGTGGTGTAGGGGCACTCGGCGGTGCTCCAGCCCATCGCCTCGCGAAAGGCCATGACCACCACCTTGGCGTTGTAGTCATAGAGGCTGTCGATGAACAGTTGGGCCGCGGGCTCGGCGGTGGCCACATCGAGGCCGGTCGTGGGCACCGCCTCGTCGTAGCCCCAGGTGGACGCTTCGGGCGCTGGGTCAACGCCAGCCGGCGCCGTGGCCGGGGGCGGGTCGGCGCAGGAGAGCAGGAGGACCACCAGGGAGCGCATCGTCACCCTCACGACCCCGGCGTATCCGGGAGAGCGCCCCCGCGGGAGGCGTCAAGCGCTGCTGGCTGTCGCCACCGCAAGACTGACGTGGGGCGGCGCCAGGAGGCCCACCACCACAGGGCCCACCGACAGCAGCGCCAGCTTGCCCTGCGCCGTGACCACCACAAGCTGCTGCACATCCCCCAGGCCAAGGGCCGCCGAGGCGTGGAGGGAGGCCCCCAACAGGCCCTGGGCCTGCGCAGCGAGGGCCTCGGCGGCAGGCCCATCTCCGGCGACCGCGACGATCAGCCCTTCGTGGGCCGCGAAGGCCGCACGCAGCCCCGGCCGCGCGCCCAACTGGGCGATCAGGTCGCGCAGGGCGCCCAGAAAGATGGGGCTACGGCTGGCGGCCAGCTTGCCCACGCGCTCGATCTCGCTGGAGAGCCAGTGCATGGATCAACCCGCGAAGAGCTTTTCAAGCTCGGGCACGGTCTGCTTGAGCTCAAAGCGCACGGCGCCCAGCATGGCCGAGCCGTCGGCGACCAGCACCAGCACGAAGCCGCGGGCGATCGGGCTCAGCATGACGAGCCCGTCCTTGTTCTCGACGAGCAGCAGGCGGGTGTGGCCCTGGCGCACCTGCTCGGCGGCGCGGGTGGCCGCGGTGAAGACCACCTGGGAGGCGGCGCCGAGCGCGTCGCTGTCGATGTCGAAGTCGCGGCGGAGGTGGGTGACGAAGCCGTCGGAGTCGACCACCGCTGCGGCGGTCACGCCGCGCTGGGAGACCAGATCGGCGAGGAGGGCATCGATGCGCTGGTTGCGCTCAGACTTGGACAGAACAGTGGCCATGGGTCTCTCAGGGCTGACAGGTGACGGTGACGCGCCGGTTCATCCGGCGGCCTTCGGGGGTGTTCGGCGCGACAGGGGCCGAGGAGCCGGCTGCGCGGGTGGTGAGGCGGTCGGCGGGCAGCCCCAGGGCGAGGAGCCGCGCCCGCACGCCCTCGGCCCGCCGGGCGGCGAGCTCGACGTTGAGCGGCTCGGGGCCGAGGTCGCAGGTGTGCCCCTCAATGACGAGCCGTGGGCAGCGAGGGAGCCAGTCGGGCGGGGGCTCGTCGGGCGGTGCGGTGGCCGCGCGGGCGTAGCGCAGCGTCCACTGCGCGCCGATCGGCGCGGCCGGGGCCTCTTCGGCGCGGGCGGCCTCGGAAGCAGCAGGCGCCAGGGCCTGTAAGGCCGCAGGCTCAGCGGGGAGGGGCGCGGCGGGGGGCTCCTCCTGGCCAAAGAGGAGCACCGCGGCCACCCCGAGGAGCAGCACGGCGACCGTGGCGATCGGGGGCGTCACGCCGCGGGCGGGCGCCACCATCGGCGCGGGCGGCGGCGGAGGCAGCGGCGGCGCCAGGGCCCTCGGCGCCTTCTCGGCGACCGGCGCGGCCCCATCGGCCTCTTCGTCGAGGGCGCTGCCGCGCGGGAGGGGCGGCGGCGCCGCTGCCACCTGCAGGGGCTCCCAAAGGCAGCCATCCAGCCCGTCGGCGTCGAGGAGGGCCCGGCTCATGGCGGGCTCCAGGCGCAGCGAAATCCAAGGTAGAGGTAGGCGTTGCCCTCGATGATCTCGGTGCGGGGCACCACACCGGCGGTCTGGCAGGCGTGGCGAAAGGAGCCGCCGAGCGCGATGGCCCGGCCGGCTTCGGGGGCAGGCAGGTGGGGGTCGGCGGCGACCCACTCCCAGACCTGGCCCAACAGATCGCGCACCCCCTCGGCGGTGGCGCTGCCGGGGTGGGCGCCGACCGGCGCGGTGTCGGTGGCCCCGGCGCGGCTGCACTGGCAGCGGGCCGGCTCGCACTGTTCACCCCAGGGAAAGGGCTGATCCTCGGGGCCGCGGGCGGCGGCGACCCACTCGGCCTCGGTGGGCAGGCGCCGGCCGCGGTGGGCGGCGTAGCGCTGGGCCGCGGCGAAAGACACGCCCACCACGGGGTGATCGCCCTTGCCCTCCGGCGGCCTCCGACCGAGCCAGTGGGCCGGCGGCGCCTCGCCGCTCTCCTCCAAGAAGGCCTTGTAGGCGAGGTTGGTGACCGGCGTGGGCTCCATCCAGAAGGGGCCCACCTCCAGCGTGCGGCCGTTGATCACCACGAGGCGCGACCCGATGGGGGCGAGGTCGGCGGCCGGCTGGACCGGTGGCGGCGGAGCCGGCGCAGCGATCGCCACCACCGGCGCCGGGAGCGGGTTTACCGTCGCCGTCAGGCTCACCATCGCCGGCCGGCTCAGGCTCGGCGAGGACGGCAGCTCGTCGGCCACCACCGGGCGGATCGACTGGGGCTGGATCTGGATGAGGTTCTCCAGCTCCTCGGTGAAGCGCAGCAGCTCGTGGCGCATCGCCTGGGCCGTGGCGAAGCGGGCCATCGGATCGCGGGCCATCGCCCGGCGCAGCACCGCGTCCAGGCGCGGCGGGATCGCCGAGGAGTGGGGCATCACGCCGTGCAGGTGCCCCTCGGCGGCAGCCTTGGCCTCGCGGCCGTAGGGCGGCATGCCTGCGGCCAGCGCAAAGAGGGTGGCGCCCGCGGCGTACAGATCGCTTCGCACGCCCCCAACCTGCCCGAGGATGCGCTCGGGCGCGGTGTAGGCGGGCACCCCCGGCAGGGCGCCCGGCGGCATCGCGCGCTCGGTCAGCCGGGCGAAGGCGAGGTCGCAGAGCTTGATGGTGCCATCGACGTCGAGCAGGAGGTTGGCCGGCTTGATGTCGTTGTGGATGACGCCGAGCCCATGGGCGTGATCGAGGGCGGAGAGCAGCCCCAGGCCGGCCTTGACCACCACCGCCAGCGGCAGGCGGTGGCCGGGGTAGCGGGCCCGCAGGCGGCCGAGGTCCTCGCCGTCGACCAGCTCCATCACGAGGTACTCAAGGCCGCGGTCCTGATCGACATGGTAGACGCGCACGATGTTGGGGTGAGACAGGCGCATCGCCGCCTTGGCCTCGGCCCGCAGGTCGGCCGCCGCCGGCCGCAGGCCACCACCCGGCGGAAAGAGCAGGATCTTGATCGCCACGCCCAGATCGAGCATCTGATCACGCCCGCGGTAGACCACCGAGACTGCCCCCTGGCCAATGCGCTGCTCCAGGAGGTAGCGCCGACCGAGCACCAGGCCGGGCTCGGGCCCACGCAAGAGGGCCGGCGGGGGCGCCAGGCTGGGCTCCGCGGCAGGGGCTGGCGGCGCCGCGGGGTCGCGCAGGCCCAGGACGCTGCGAATCCAAGCGACAGACAACAAGCTGGTGCGGCCTTCGACCATGATGCTCCTCAGTCCCTTTGAACAAATGCAAGGCCCGTGCCAGGGGCTGACCTACGCCACCATCGGAGTCTTTCGCGAGACTGTGTGCCAACCCACACACAAAGGGAGAACCAAAACACACAGGCGCGACCGCCGCGCGGCCCAGGATCGGCGCCGGGACCTTGGCCCAACCCTTGCAAGCACCCCAGCGACCCGCTGGAGCCATGATGTCAACCCACCCGATGTTCGAACAGATCCAGGGCGAGATCCCCGGATACGCCGCCGCTGCCTTTGGAAACCTCAAATCCGGCACATTCGTGAGCCACGGCCTGCCCGGCTTCGACCTGCTGCCCCTGCGCGAGGTCCTGCTGGGCCAGCTCACGGCGTCCGACGCACTGTACGAGGGGCTCGGCGGCTCGATCGACTTCGGCAGCAACGACGAGGTGCTGCTCTCCGCCACGAAGGGCTACCTCCTCGCCCGCATCCAGCACGAACGCAAGGCCTTCGTGGTGGTGCAGCTCAAGGCCAGCGGCAACCTCGGCTACCTGCGGTTCAAGATGCGCGACTACCTGCGGATGGCGGACTGACCATGGATCACATTCAATCTTTGATGAACGTGCAGATCGACTACAAAGACCCGGTGGTGCTCTACGCGTCGCCCGGCCACTCGGTCTGGTGGGTCGGCTCGCGCGAAGACACGCCCTTTCGCTGCAACGCCTACCTGATGAAAGATGGCGACACCACCATCCTCTTCGATCCGGGTAGTCAGTATTGGCACTTCGATCAGGTCAAGGAGCGGGTCTCCAAGATCTGTGATCCCGAGCGCATCACCTACATCGTGGTTCACCACCAGGATCCCGACCTCTGCGACTCGCTGCCGGCCTGGCTGCAGATGAACCCCAACTCCACCCTGGTCTGCACGCCGCGCACCCGGGTGCTCCTGCCCTACTATGGCTTTGACTACGACATCAACTGGCTCGATGTCAGCCCCAATGACAGCACGGTCATCGAGCTGCCAAGCGGCAAGGCCCTGGCCTTCATCACCAGTCCCTTTCTGCACTTTCCCGAGGCCTGCGTGACCTTCGATGAGGCCACCGGCTACCTCTTCTCGTCGGACATCGGGGCTGCCATCGAGCAGGAGTGGCGCCTCGTCATCGACGACTGGGAGGCCCACTGGAAGGCGATGGTGCCCTTTCATGTCTTCTACATGGCCAACAACCGCGCGCTGCGGGGCTTCATCCAGAAGATCGATCCCTTCCCGATCACCAACCTGCTGCCCCAGCACGGCTCGATCATCCCAAAACCCTTTGTGCGCAAGGCCCTCGCCCGCCTGCGCGAGCTGCCCTGCGGGATCGACCTGCTGTACCCGGCCTCCAACCTGGAGGCAGCCCTGTCTTCGATGGGGCGCTGAATCAACCGGATGGGCCCGGTTCTTGCGACGAGGTTTTGGATGTCCGTGCTTGTCCCCATCGACCTGAGTCACCCCTCCCGTGGCGCGGTCGCCTTCGCCGCGCAGCTGGCGACGGCCCTGCACACCGACGTCCGCCTCCTGCATGTGGCCGATCAGGCGCCAACCCTCGATCAGCTCGCCCAGCTCCACGCCCTGGCCGAGCCCCTGCGTCGGAGCGGCGTGATCACCCGCCTGCGCACCGCCCAGGGCGATCCAGCCGCCACCATCTGCGCGATGGCCGAACGCCACGACACCGCCTGGGTGGTGATGGGCACGCGCGGCGCCCTCATCTCCAAGGAGGGCGGCGGCAGCGTGGCCCGCGCGGTGATGCAGGGCTCGAATCGGCCGGTCGCCGCCGTGCGCCCGCGCGACGATGCCGCCCATCCCGTCCGCGGCGGGCTCCTGGTGCTGGTGGCCCCCCAGGAGGCCACCGGGGCCATCGGGCTCGCCCACCTCCTGGGCCAGGGCGTACAGGCCGGTCGCCAAGGCCCTGGCCCCGGCGAGCGCCTGATCCGGCCCCACCCAGGCGGCCCACCCCTGCCTCGCGAGGCCACCGCGATCGTGGCCTTTGACCCCGGTTGCCTCAACGACGCCACCTGGTGCAGCCGCCTGTTGTTGGAGGACTCCCGCCGCGCTGTGGTACTGGTCTCCAGCCTCCACTGCGGGTGTCACACATGAGCCGTGCCAGATCGCCCAACGTGCTGTGGGATTTCGCCCCCCTCGATCCGAGCGGCCGCGGCGCCGACGCCTGGGAGGAGATGAAGCGCTGGGTTCGCTTCAGCGACGTCGACGCCGGGCGCCTGCGCGCCCTGGTGCCCCTGGTGAGCCCCCACCTCGACCACCTCACCGACAACTTCTACGCCGAGGTGCTCTCCAGCCCCGAGGCACGCAAGGTGCTCGCCAACGAAGCCCAGGTGGAGCGCCTCAAGTACACGCTCCAGCGCTGGGTGATCGACATGTTGACCGGGCCCCACGACGCCATCTACGCCGCCCGCCGCCGCACCATCGGCGAGGTCCATGTGCGGGTGGGCCTGCCCGAGCGCTACGTCTTCACCGCCATGAACGTGCTCCGGCGCGACCTCTGCGACATCGTGCGCCACGCCTCGCCCCCCGACCAGGCCTGGGACACCTGCCACTCCCTCATGCGCATCACCGACCTCGAGCTGTCGCTGATGAGCGCCGCCTACCTCCAAGCCCACGAAGAGCAGAAGCTGCGCAGCCTGCAGCACCTGATCGTCGAGAACATGCCGGTGACCGTGCTCTGCCTCGATGGCCAGGGCATCGTCACCGCCGCCACCCGGCCGTCCACCCGCCTGTTTGGCGGCTCGGCGCCCACCGGCCAGCACTACGAGCTCTTCCTGCCGCCCGACCTCGTCGAGGCCGCCGATCTGCCCACCCATGTCGGCGAGGCCCTGGCCCAGGGCACCGAGGTGCGCATCGCGCGGGCCACCCTGACCGAAGGCAGCGAACACCGGCACTTTCGCATCACCCTCGTCCCGCTGCACCACGAGCTGGCCCGCCTCCTGCTGCACATCGAGGAGCTCACCGACGTCGTCGCCGCCGAGGCCCGCCTGCAGCAGGCCGAGAGCCTCGCCCGGGTCGGCACCCTGGCCGCCAACATCGCCCACGAGATCCGCAACCCCCTGGCCGGCATCTCCGCAGCCCTGCAGGTCATCACCACCTCCTTCCCCCAGGAAGACCGTCGGCGGCCGATCATCGGCAAGATCCAGGAGCAGGTGCTGCGCATGGACCGCCTCGTAAACGACCTGCTGCACTACTCGCGCCCGGCCACCCCCCGCCTCGGCCCCGTGCGCCTCGACGAGGCCGCCCGCGAGGCCGTGGTGCAGGCCCACGTCGAGGCCACCCTCGACACCGCCGAGGCCCCCTACGCCCTGGCCGACGGGCACCATGTCATCCAGATCCTGGTGAACCTGCTCCAGAACGCCCGCGACGCCGCCGCCGGCGCCCCCATCGCCGTGCGCGTGGGCCCCGGCGCCGCCGTGGAGGTGCGCGATGGCGGCCCCGGCGTGCCCCCGGCCCTCCGCGATTCGCTCTTTGAGCCCTTTGTCACCACCAAGACCCGCGGCACCGGGCTCGGCCTCGCCATCAGCCGCAAGCTCGCCCGCGCGATGGGCGGCGAGCTGCTGCTGATCGAGTGCGAGGCCGGCGCGGCCTTCCGGCTCAGCCTTCCTGTCGCCCCGGCATCAGTCCGTGCTTCTCCATCCGGTAGCGAAGGGTGTAGCGGGTGATGCCCAGCAGGCGGGCGGCGGCCGACTGGTTGCCCTGGGTGCGGTCGAGGGCCTGCTCGATCAAGCTGCGCTCAACCGCTTCGAGGTCCACCCCCTCCTCGGGGAGCAGGAAGGGGGCGCCGGGCGAGCCCACCTTGGCGCCGGAGCGGCCAAAGCGCACCTCGCTCGGCAGGTGGCGGCTCTCGATCACCGGGCTTGACTCCAAAATGACGATGCGTTCAATCACATTGCGCAGCTCGCGCACATTGCCGGGCCAGGGGTAAGCCACGAGCTGCTGGAGGGCCTCGGCCGACACGCCGCGCACCGGGCGTCGGAACTCCTTGGCGAAGCGCTCGATGAAGTGATCGACCAGCAGCGGCACATCCTCGCGCCGCTCGCGCAGAGGCGGCACCTCTACGCGAATCACGTTGAGCCGAAAGAAGAGATCCTCGCGGAAGGTGCCCTTGCGGGCCTCTTCGGAGAGGTCGCGGTTGGTGGCGGCGATCACGCCGGCGTCGAAGGAGATGTCGGCCGTGCCGCCCACCCGCTTGAAGCGCCGCCCCTCCAAGGCCCGCAGCAGCCGGCTTTGGGTGGTGATGCTCATCTCGCCGATCTCATCCAAGAAGATCGTGCCGCCGCGGGCCACTTCGAAGAGGCCGCGCTTGGTCTGCCGCGCGTCGGTAAAGGCGCCGCGCTCGTGGCCAAAGAGCTCGCTCTCGATGAGCTGCTCGGGCAGGCTGGCGCAGTCGACCTCCATCATCGGGCCGCTCTTGCGCGGGCCGAGCTCGTGGATGGCGTGGGCGATGAGGTCCTTTCCGGTGCCCGACTCGCCGGTGAGCAGCACGGTGGGCGCGTCTACGTCTTCGAGGCGCCGCAGGGTGGCAAAGAGGCGCTGCATGGCCTTGCTTTGGCCGATGATGCCGCCGTAGCGCTCGGCGGCGGCCTGGCCGCGCAGGTAGCGCACCTCGTGGGAGAGGCGGAACTGGTCGAGCACCTTGCCCACCGCGAGGCCGACCTCGCGCAGATCGAAGGGCTTGGCGAGGTAGGCCCGGGCCCCCAACTGGGTGGCCTCCACCACCAGATCCGCCGCCCCCATCGCCGTCAGCACGATCACGGGCAGCTCGCGGTCTTCTTCGCGCAGGCGGCGCAGCACCTCCATGCCGTCCATCCGCGGCATCTTCATGTCGGTGATGACCAGATCGGGCGCGTGGGCGCGGATCTTCTCGAGGCAGTCCACCCCGTCGACCGCTTCGAGCACCCGGTAGCCCTCGGACTGTAGCTGCTCAGCCAGAGACCAGCGGATGAGCTCTTCGTCATCGCAGACGAGGATGGTGGCGCGCTCAGACATCGGAACCTCGGTTCGGGGGGTGTGTGCTATCACACAGCGTAGGTGGGCGAGAGCGCCCGCGGGGCGGTCCATCGCAGGAAGCGTACCAGGACCATTCAAGCCCACCTTGGGGCTGCCCTCTGACCTGGCGCAGGCTGGCACGAAAATTGCACTGATGTGCTGCGTCCACTGACGGAGCCCACATGAACGCCGCTGCCCATCCCGCCGCCAATGCCTGCCCCTGCGCCCGCCCCTGCGCACAGGCCGATCACAACGTGCCGCTGATGAAGCATGGCGAGCCCCTGCGCATCGAGCGGGGAGACCAGCTCTGGAGCGTGGGCGAGGCCGCCGACAGCGTCATCGTGCTCTGCACCGGGGTGGTCAAGCTGAGCCGCCCGGGGGCCGACGGCCGCGACAACCTGCTCGACCTCGTCTTCCGCGGCGGCATCGTGGGCGAGGAGGCGGCCCGGCCGGCCGACGTCGCCCTGCGCTATGCCACCGCCACCGCCCTCTCCTCCGGCCGGGCGATGCGCCTGTCGTCGGAGCGCCTGCGCGCCATCGTGTCCCAGGACCCGGCCCTGTTGATGACCCTCTACGAGCAGTCCTGCCGCCGGATGATGAACTTCACCCAGCGCCTCGATGACATCGGCCACGGCCAGGTGGAGAACCGCCTCGCCCGCGTGCTGCTGCGGATCGGCGACGAGGTGGGCCTCAAGGACGCCCGGGGCACCTTTGTTCCGCTGCGCCTCTCCCGCGGCGACCTCGCCGACATGGTGGGCTGCCGGGTGGAGACCACGATCCGCGTCATGACGCGCTGGCAGCGCGAGGGCGTGGTGGAGACACAGCGCGAGGGCCTTGTTATTCGCGACCGCGTCCTGCTGGCCGAGGCGGCCCATCGGGCGGCCTGAGGGGTCGGTTGGGTGGTGGGGGCCCCCTGCGGGGGGCCTCCTTCATTTGGGGCCGGCGCTCGCGCCCAGGACACGCCAGGGACGGCGCCGCCGAAGGCCGCGCTGGCGCAGGGAGGTCTGTCCACCCTGCGCCAGCGGTCCGTCAACTCAGCCCGAGCATTCGACGCAGCGCACCGCCCACGGCACCGCTACCATGCGGGCCGGGGCGATCGACTCCTCACACCCGATGCAGATACCCCAGGCGCTGGTCTCCATCCGAGACAACGCGCCCTCGACCTGCTCGATCTCGGTGCGGAGCTCCTCATCGAGGGCGTCGAGGAGCTGATCGTCGGCCGGCGGCGCCTCGTGAACAGAAGGCGCCGTCGCCCGCAGGCGGGCCTCCAGCCGCGCCGTCCGCCCCCGAAGCTCGGTCAGCCGGGCCCGGAGCTGCGCGCCGAGGGCCACCCGATCGAGGGCGGCCATCTTAGTACTGCTCCAGCAGGAACTTCATCAGATCGGTGGTGGTGACGATGCCCACCACGCCGTCGTCCTCATCGACCACCGGCATGCCGTGAAAGTTACCCTTGGCCAGCAAGGCCGCCGTGTCGCGGATGCTGGTGTTGGCCCGGATGGTGACCGGGCTGGTGGTCATGAGATCGGCGACCGTGGTGGTGGCGTCGAGCAGGGCGTCGAGGGAGCGGCCATCGGTGGCCCCCCAGGAGCGGCCCAGCAGGTCGGCCATGCTGATCATTCCCACCAGGGTCTTTCCATCGACCACCGGGATGTGGTGAATCGGGTACTCGGCGAACATGTGCCGAACCGTCGAGGCCGACTGACCCCGCTGCAGGGTGTACGGATTGGGGGTCATGATGTGAGAGACCGGCTCGTTGCGCTTCATGGCAGCTCCTGGGGGCCCGAACAGGGCCATTGGGGTGCCCTGCCACAGAGCAAGGGTCGTGCCGCTCGAAAAGGGGCCGCTGGGCGTGCTCGCCGAGGTCCAACTGGGCCATTTCGCCCACCCACCCCTGCGTCAGCCCACACCACCGCCCGCCCCGGTGTAGGCTTGGGCATGCCGCACCCCGACCTGCACCGCCACCTCGACGGCTCCCTGCGCCTGGAGACGCTCGTCGACCTGGGCCGCGCACGCGGCGTGAAC
>JBEIQK010000428.1:0-5592 GCA_040376505.1 Alphaproteobacteria bacterium
AGCGGTCGGCGGGATGATGGCGGCCCAGGGGGTCGGCGGGCGACACCACCCGCAGGCAACCCGACTCGTAGACCAGCGCGGCATTGGGCGGGATCACATGGATGCGCGCGGCGTGCAGCGGCATGCGGTCCTGCGCCTGCACCACCGGCAACGCGGTCTCGCGCTGCAGCAGGCTGACCAGCATGGAGCCGCCGGCCGGATCGAGATGCGCGATCACCACCCAGGCGAGCGGATCGGCCGCAGCCATCGCCGCCACCAGCCGCTTGAGCGGCGCGAGCCCGCCGGCCGACGAGGCCACCGCCACCACCGCCATCGGCATGGCCGGCTCGGGGGCGCGGGCCGGCGGGGCCTGGGGGAAAGCAGGAGCGTGGGCGGAGGAAGGGGGATCGGCAGTCATGATGCGGCAGGCCGCAGACCGGATCGACCCGAGGCCGCGCCATTGGGCGCGGGATCGTTCCCCGCGTCAATCCCCGGCTGCGGTCAAGGGCCGCGAGGCGCGATGCGACGGCGGGTACATGTAGCCGCGATGGAAGGGATAGGCCGACTGCGCGCCGCGCAGGCCGGTGGGGCTGCCCGGGCCCGGGGCGGCCGGTTCGATGAGGCCGTCGGGTCGCGCGGCGAGCAGCTGATGCAGCGAGATCCAGCCGCGCTCGAAAGCCATGGCGCAGCCGGCGAGGTACATGCGATACGCCCGCACCGTGGCCTCGTCGGCGATCGCGCGCGCCTCGGCCAGTCGCGCCTCCAGGCCGTCGGCCCAGGCCCACAGCGTGCGCGCGTAGTGGGGGCGCAGATTCTCGACATCGAGCAGCTCGAGGCCGCCGCGGGCAAGGCTGGCCGCCACCCGCGAGACATGGAAGAGTTCGCCGCCGGGAAAGATGTGCTTCTCGATGAAGTCGCCGATGCCGGCGCCGAGCTGGGCGTTGTCCAGCCCGCCGGCGGTGATGCCGTGGTTCATCACCAGACCGCCCGGCCGCAGGCGGGTCTGCAGCCCGGCGAAATAGGCATCGAGATGACGACCGCCGACATGCTCGAACATGCCGATGGACGCGATGCGGTCGAAGCGCTCCCGGGCCGGCAGTTCGCGAAAGTCGAGCAGCCGCATCTCGACCCGCCCGCCCAGGCCACGGGCCTCGATCAGCCGCTGCACATGGGCATGCTGGTTGCGCGACAGCGTGATGCCCAGCGCCGACACGCCGTGGTGCTCGGCGGCCCACAGCAGCAGCCCGCCCCAGCCGGCACCGACATCGAGCAGGCGCTGCCCGGGCGCAAGCCGCAGCTTGCGGCAGACATGCTCGAGCTTGGCCTCCTGGGCCCGGGCAAGATCGAAATCCGGCTCGGCATAGTAGGCGCAGGAATAGACCCGCCGTGGATCGAGCCAGAGCGCGAAGAAGTCATCGCCGAGGTCGTAGTGAAAGCGCACCTGCTCGGCGCGCGGCAGCGGCAGGCGTGCGGCCCGGGCCCGCAAGGCGGCGAGCCAGCCGCGCCAGCCGGCGCGCGCGCCATCGGCAACCGGATCGCCGACCAGTTCGCCGGCCGCCGCCATCAGATCGCGCAGCGAGCCGTCGATGTCGAGGCGACCGGCGACATAGGCCTCGGCCACCTCGCCCACGCGGCCCAGGGCGAGCGCGGCCAGCAGGCGGCGATCGCGCAGCCGCAGATGCACCCGGGCCGCAGGCGGACCGGCACGGCCCCCCGGCCACTCGAGGGACAAGGGCGTGGCCAGGGCGGCCAGACGGGCCTGGGCCAACCGGCCGATGCGGCCGGGGGTGAGCAGCAGCGCGGTATCCATGTCGGTGGCCTTCTGACCACGGCGCGTTGCGGACGCGGACGGGTCGAACCCGGGAAGCATCAAGGCTAGGTGAGGGTGCGCCGCCGCTGACTGCGCCGGCTCAAGCCACCGGCGCATCGCCCCGCCCTCCCGCACGCGATCGCCGCAGCGCTGACCGGCCGCAAGCCGACCGGTCACCCCGCATGCTCCCATCCGCCACACGACGGCCGGGCGCGCGCCGGCACCGGCCGGCGACCCGGCCAGGGCGGGAGCGGCGATGGCACGCAGGAACGGGCAATGGATCGGCTATGTGGCGGTCGGGGTGGCGCTGGCGGCGCTGCTGGCGCAGCGGACCTGGTGGCCGGATGCCGGGCCCTCGGCCCTGGTTCCCTACAGCGAGTTCGAGGACGCGCTGCGGGAGGGCCGCGTGGCAGAGGTGGTGATCGGCGAGCAGCAGCTCACCGCCCGGCTGAACGCGCCGGACGCGCAGGGGCGGCGGCTGATCATGGCCACCCGGGTGGAGCCGGCGCTCGCCGAGCGCCTTCAGGGGCATGGCGTGAGCTACCGCCGGGTGGTCGAGCCGACCTGGCTGCGCGACCTGCTCTCCTGGCTGCTGCCGAGCGCGATCTTCTTCGGGCTCTGGTACCTGGTCAGCCGCCGGCTGTCCGAGAAGATGGGCGCGGGCGGCGGCCTGCTGGGCATCGGCCGCAGCCGCGCGCGGGTCTACATGGAGACCCGCACCGGTGTGCGCTTCGCCGATGTGGCCGGGGTGGACGAGGCCAAGGCCGAATTGGCTGAGATCGTGGACTTCCTCAAGAAGCCCGAGCGTTATGCGGCCATCGGCGCGCGCATTCCCAAAGGCGTGCTGCTGGTGGGCCCTCCTGGCACCGGCAAAACCCTGCTCTCCAAGGCCGTGGCAGGCGAAGCAGAGGTGCCCTTTTTCATCATTTCCGGCTCGGAGTTCGTGGAGGTGTTCGTCGGCGCCGGCGCCGCCCGGGTGCGCGATCTGTTTGAAGAGGCGAAGAAGAAGGCGCCCTGCATCATTTTCATCGACGAACTCGACGCCATCGGCAAGAGCCGCTCCGGCTCCATGGGCGTGGTGGGAGGCAACGACGAGCGGGAGCAGACGCTCAACCAGCTGCTCACGGAGATGGATGGCTTCGCCGGCCAGGACAAACCGGTGATCGTGCTGGCCGCCACCAACCAGCCGGAAACCCTGGATGCGGCGCTACTGCGCCCCGGTCGCTTCGATCGCCAGGTGCTGGTGGATCGCCCCGATCTCTCGGGCCGCAAGATGATCCTCGACATCTACGCCAAGAAGGTGAAGCTCTCCGACGGGGTTGATCTCGATCGGATCGCCCAGGCCACCAGTGGCTTCGCCGGCGCCGACCTGGCCAACCTGGTGAATGAGGCGGCCCTGCTGGCCGCCAGGGCGATGCGCACGTCGGTGGAACAGGGTGACCTCAATGAAGCGATCGAACGGGTGGTCGCCGGCCTCGAGAAACGCAGCCGCGTGCTCCAGGACGACGAAAAGCGGGTGGTGGCGTTCCACGAGGTGGGCCATGCGATCGTCGGGCACCTGATGCCCGGCGGCAGCAAGGTTGCCAAGATCTCGATCGTGCCCAGGGGGATGAGCGCCCTCGGTTACACCCTGCAGCTGCCCACCGAGGAGCGATTCCTCAACTCCAAGGAAGATCTCGAAGGCCAGATCGCCACCTTGCTCGGGGGCCGCAGCGCCGAGGAGATCGTGTTCGGTGAAGTGACCACCGGTGCCGCCAACGACCTGCAACGGGCCACGGACATCGCCGAACAGATGGTGGGCACCTATGGCATGAGCGACACCCTCGGCCCGCTCGCCTACGACAAGCAGGGCGGCAGCCGCTTCCTCGGTGGCGCCAACAACCCCCGCCGGGCCGTGAGCGATGCCACCGCCCAGGCAATCGACAGGGAGGTGCGCTCCCTGGTCGACAACGCCCATGCCAAAGCTCTGGCGATCCTGCACCGCAACCGCGACCTGCTCGAGACGATCTCCCAGCAGATCCTCGAGAAGGAAGTGATCGAGGGTGATGAGCTCAAGGGACTGCTGGCCGGCAGCGTCCTGCCCGAGCACGGGGGCTGACCCCATCCAGCCCCGCCCCCTTGACGGCGGGGCCCCTGATCCCGGATAAGGGTTCTTTGAGATGGGCCGATGGCCACCCAACTCAGCGCCTATCCCTCCCTGGCCGACCTAGCAGGGGGGGATTACCTCTCCTGTGCTGCCATCAGCGCTGAGCAGACGGCTGCGCTGCTCCATCTGGCAGCCGACCTGAAGGCAGGTAGGCGGACAGTGAGCCATCCGGGCCGCAATCTCGGCCTGATCTTCACCAAGGCCTCCACCCGCACCCGCGTGAGTTTCACGGTGGCCATGGCCCGGCTCGGCGGCCAGACCATTGACCTCAATCCCTCGGTCACCCAGGTGGGACGCGGGGAACCGGTAGCCGACACGGCTCGGGTGCTCAGTCGCTATGTGGATGCCCTGGCGATCCGTACCTTCGCCCAGGAAGAACTGGCGGACTACGCGCACTGGGCCACGGTGCCGGTGGTCAATGCCCTCACCGACCTGGAACATCCCTGCCAGGCCCTGGCCGACTACCTCACCCTGCAGGAGGCCTTCGGCGAGCTCGCGGGGCTCACCCTGGCCTACGTGGGCGATGGCAACAACGTGGCCCATTCCCTGATGCTCTGCGGCGCCCTGCTGGGGGTGAACGTCAAGGTCGGCTGCCCCCGGGGCTACGCCCCGGCGGAGGCGGTGCTGGAGCAGGCAAGGCAGCTGGCGGCAGGACGCTGCCAGATCACGGTGCTGCACGACCCGGTGGATGCCGTACGGGGAGCCCAGGCCCTGTACACCGATGTGTGGGCGTCCATGGGCCAGGAAGAGGAGAAGGCCAGCCGGGCTCGAGATTTCGCCGGCTGGTGCCTGAACGAAGACCTCCTGGCCGAAGCCGATGCCCAGGCGATCGTGCTGCACTGCCTCCCTGCCTACAGGGGCCTTGAGATCAGCGCCGGCGTCATGGAGGGCAGCAGCAACCGGATCTTCGATCAGGCCGAGAACCGGCTGCATGTCCAGCAGGCCCTGCTGGCAGCGCTGCTGGATCGCCCCTGACCCCTGGACAAAGTCGCCGGAACCTGCCAGAACAGGGAGTGGTTCATCCGTACTGCCCGTGTCGCCCCTCCCCAGCCTCTCCCCAACGACACGATCTGCCCGGGTGGACGCCACCCTCTCCGCCCTGACGGATGCCCAGCAACAGCTCTACGACTGGCTCAGCGCCTACATCGGAGAGCATCGCCACAGCCCCTCGATCCGCCAGATGATGGAGGCGATGGGGCTCAGGTCACCGGCCCCGATCCAGAGCCGCCTCAGGCATCTGCAACAGAAAGGCTGGATCACCTGGCAGGAGGGGCAGGCCCGCACCCTGCAATTGCTCGGGGAGCAGGAGCAGGCCGGAATCCCCGTGCTTGGGGCCGTGGCCGCCGGCGGCCTGGTGGACACCTTCGATGATGTGGCCGAACACCTGGATCTGGAGCCGGTGCTGAGCACCCGCGGCCTGTTTGCCCTGACGGTGAACGGCGATTCGATGGTGGAGGCCCACATCGCCGATGGGGACGTGGTGTTGCTGGAACCCGTGAGCGATGCCAGCCGGCTGAAGGAGGGCACGATTGTGAGCGCCCTGGTGCCCGGCAGCGGCACCACCCTCAAGCACTTTCAACGCCAGGGATCGAAGGTGCGGCTGGAGGCCGCCAATCCGGCCTATGCACCGAGCGAAGTGGACGCCGACCAGGTGGGG
>JBEIQK010000393.1:0-5971 GCA_040376505.1 Alphaproteobacteria bacterium
TCCGACTACGATGCCGATCGCGACGGTCAGGACTCCTCGGACTACGCCGGCACGGACTGCGACGACTCGCGCGCGGACGTCTACGCGGGCGCGCCGGACCCGCTCTACGACGGGATCGACTCCGACTGCGCCGCGGACTCCGATTACGACGCCGATCGGGATGGGTACGACGATGCGGCGTGGGGGGGCGACGATTGCGACGACACCCGCGCGGACGTGAACCCTGACGCGCTCGATGTACCGTACGACGGGCTCGACGCGAACTGTGACGGCGCGTCCGACAACGACGGGGACGGAGACGGCGAGGACGCGGTCGCCTACGGCGGAACGGACTGCGACGACGCGGATGCCACGGTCAACGCCGCGGCGACCGAGATCTGGTACGACACGGTGGATCAGGACTGCTCGGGGGGCAGCGACTTCGACGCGGACGGGGACGGCGAGGACGCTACCCTTGGCGACGGGCCCGACTGTGACGACGGCGATCCTGAGGTGAACACGGACGCCGCGGAGGTCTGGTACGACGGTGTGGACCAGGACTGTTCCGGGGGCAGCGACTTCGACGCGGACGGAGACGGCTTCCTTTCCTCGGCGTGGGGCGGGGACGACTGCGACGACACCCGCGCGGACGTGTACGTGGGCGCGGCGGACGCGTGGTACGACGGCGTGGACTCCAACTGCGACGGGGCGAACGACTACGACGGCGACGGGGACGGCACGACC
Source organism: Alphaproteobacteria bacterium (assembly GCA_040376505.1). GTDB lineage: Bacteria > Myxococcota_A > UBA796 > UBA796 > UBA2385 > JBEIQK01. Next base: position 724 of record JBEIQK010000393.1, read on the forward strand.
GCGGTCGCCTACGGCGGCACGGACTGTGACGACTCGTCGGCCGCGATCAACACCTCCGCGACGGAGACCTGCGACGACGTCGACAACGACTGCGATGGCAGCATCGATCCCGACACCAGCACCGGCACCACCGTCTACTACCACGACGCCGACAATGACGGCTACGGCGCCCTCGGCGACACCCTCCGCGCCTGCGACCCGCCCTCGGGCTACACCACCGCCGACCTCGCCACCGACTGCGACGACACCAACCGCAACATCTTCCCGGGCGGCACCGAGGTCTGGTACGACGGCGTCGACGGCGACTGCAACGGCGCCAGCGACTTCGACGCCGATCTGGACGGCTTTGACGCCGAGCTGTACGGCGGCGACGACTGCGACGACACCAACGCCGCCACCTTCCCCACCACCTGGTACGAAGACGCCGATCTCGACGGCCACGGCGACCTCACCGTGATGGTGAGCGCCTGCGCCTCGCCGGGCGCCGACTGGTCGCTGCTGGCCGACGACTGCGACCCCACCGATGACACCGTCCACCCGGGCGCCACCGAGATCTGCGGCGACGGGGTCGACAACAATTGCGACGACAGCGCCAACGCCTGCGGCCTGCTCGGCACCATCAACGCCTTCTCTTCGGTGGCCAGCTTCTTTGGCGAGTCGACCACCGACGCGGCCGGCAACGCCATGGCCAACGTCGGCGACGTCAACGGTGACGGCCTGGACGACCTGCTCATCGGCGTGGAGGCCAATGACACAGCCGGCACCAACGGCGGCCGGGCCTACCTGCTCTATGGCCCGGTCAGCGGCACCGGCTCCCTGGCCGGCGCCGACGCCCTGATCACGCCGCTCAGCGGCGCGGGCAAGTTCGGCACCCAGGTGAGCGCCCTGGGCGACCTCGACGGCGACGGCTTCACCACCTTCGCCGTGGGCGCCCTTTCGGCCGACGGCGACGCCGGGAGCAGCGGCGCCGTCTACCTCTTTGAAGGGCCCCTCGCCGCCAGCCTCGACACCACCGCCGCCACCACCGTGCTCGGCGGCTCCACCACCACCTCGCGCTTTGGCGAGGCGCTGTCGGGGGGCTTGGACCTCAGCGGCGACGACGTGCTCGACCTGCTGATCGCCTCGTCGCGCAGCTCGGAGGTCGCCAGCAACAGCGGCCGGGCCTACCTCTTCTCCGGCGAGCTGCCCGCCAGCGTCTCCACCACCGACGCCCTGATGACCGTCTCGGGCGTGGCCGCCCGCGACTACGTCGGCTCCGACGTGGTCGCCAGCGAGGATGTCGACGGCGACGGCCTGGGCGACCTTGTGATCGGCGCCAAGGGCTATGACAGCTACGGCGCGGTGGGCCTCTTCCTCGGCGGGGCCCCCGGCGACTACGCCCTGCCCGACGCCGACCTGCTCATCGCGGGCGACTCCCGAAACATCATCGGCAGCTACCTCGGCTCCGCCGGAGACCTCGACGGCGACGGCCTCGCCGACCTCCTCATCGGCGACCCCTACAACGACACCAACGGCACCAGCTCGGGCGTGCTCTACCTCGCCTCGGGCACCCACACCGGCAGCCTCAGCCTCGCCGCCGCCGCCCACGCCACCCTCCTCGGCACCGCGGCGGGCGACGCCGCCGGCTACGCGATGACCGGCCTCTCCGACGTCGACGGCAACGGGCAGGTCGACCTCGTCGTCGGGGCCTCGGGGGCCAGCACCCAGCCCGACCCGGTCACCGGCGCCAGCTTCACGGCGGGCGTCGCCTATGTGGTGGTGGGCCCCCTCACCGGCGGCACCCTGAGCCTCGCGCTCGACGCCGACGGCTTCATCGAAGGCCGCAACAACCTCGACCGCTTTGGCCAGGGGGTGGCCGCGGGCGGCGACCTCAACGCCGACGGCTTCGACGACCTGCTGATCGGCGCGCCCAACTCCGAGAACCCGGCCTCGGCCTCCAACGTCGGCCGGGTCTTCCTCTTCCTGGGCGGCGAGGGCTACTAGGCCCTCATGGGCACGGCGCCGTCGCGATCATCGAAGACAACCACCTGCTCGGGCCAGCGCAGGGCGGCGAGCCCGCCGTCGAAGGGGGCCGCCCGACCGCGCAGCCGCTCGGCGTAGCGGCGGCCCACGCTGTAGTCGATGCAGGTGACGCCGCCGCTCCAGTCGAAGGGGCCGACCTCATCCCAGAGATCGACCTTGCCGGGGATGGGCGCGCCGCGCCGCCGCCAGTAGTGGCCCACCACCGTTGGCCGCCCCTCCCGGCGCCGCCACCAGCGGTCGCGAGTGACGAAGCGCCACTTGCCGCCGACATAGAAGTGGTCGCCCGGCCCCACCTCCACCTCGGCCCCCGAGGTGAGCAGCTTGACGGGGTTGTCGCGCTGCTGGGCCACATCCTCGATCGCCACCGCCGACAGGTGCCGATCGGGCACGCAGCGGGGTCGCGCAGGCCGGCGAAGGCGGCGCGCTCGGCCTGGGCCTGCTCGGGGATGCCGCGGCGGCGCAGGTCTTCGTCGATCGCCGCCGCGTAGCCGGCGGAGAGCGCGGCAAGCTCGCCCGAGGCCGGCAGGGCGGCGATGGCGGCCTCGTCCCAGCAGGCGTGGACCACCTGCAGATCGTCGCGGCGCAGGGCCAGCGGCAGGGCGCCGAGCCGGGCGCGGAGGAAGGCCCGATCGGCCGCATCGGCGGGCCGCGAGGCGAAGGTGTGGTGGTGGCCGTCGATCCAGGCGCCGTCGGGCTGGCCGAAGAACCAGCCATTGCCCTCCTTGGGCTCGCCGCAGAGCAGGTTGAGCTCGTGGTTGCCGGCCACCGCCACCGCCAGCCCGGCGTCGGCGAGGTGGGCGAAGAGCTGCACCACGCCAACGCTGTCGGGGCCACGATCGATCAGATCGCCCACAAAGACGAGCGGCCGTTGGGCCCGCCGCCGCTCAGGCTCCACCCCCAGGCGGCCGAGCAGGGCCAGCAGGGCTTCGAGCTCGCCGTGGACATCGCCGATGAGGTCGAGAGGGCCGTCGGGCAGGCGATCAACGAGGCGCGGCACGGTCAGGGCTCGCCGGCGCCGTAGCGCTCGTCATAGTCGGCGATGGCGGCCTCGATGACGGCGTAGGCGACCGCGGCTCCGCTCACCTCGGCGATGGCGACCTGGTTCTCTTCGCCGGGCACCAGCTTGTAGGTGAGGAAGTAGTGGCGCAGGCGCTCGATCAGCAGGGGCGGCAGGTCGGTGATGTCCTGGGCGTCGGCCCAGTAGGGGTCATTGGCCAGCACCGCCACGATCTTGTCGTCGGCCTCGCCCTTGTCGACCATGCGCAGCACACCCAGCACCCGCGCGGTGAGCACCACCTCGCTGCGCAGGATCGGCCGCTCGGAGAACACGCAGATGTCGAGCGGATCGCGATCGCCGAAGGTGGCGCCGGGGGCCAGGGCCCCCACCCGCGGGCCGCACCAGGTGCGCGGCACGAAGCCGTAGAGCGCCGGCGGCAGGGCGTTGGTGCGCTGGGGGCGGTCGACGCGCAGGTAGCCGGTCTCCTTGTCGACCTCGTACTTGACCGGGTCCGACGGGGTGATCTCGATGAAGGCGTCGACGAGCTGCGGCGGCTTGGGGCCGACCGAGAGGCCATGCCAGGGGTGCGGGCGCCAACGCTGGTAGGGGACAGCCATGGACGGGCTCCACGATGCGGGGCAACCCTCCTACCCGGCTCTCGACCCGGCGGGGGGCCCACGCTAGGGGCTGGGCATGTGGACCCTCCTCCTCCTTGCCTGCGGGCCCCGCAGCGGGCCCGACACGCCCAGCGCGCCCACCGGGCCGGTGATGGAGCAGAGCCAGGGTGAGGCCGCGGATCTGGCGGCGGCGCGGGCCTTCTCGGCGAGCCGGCCCCTCTATGAGCAGCCGCTCGACGAAGGCGCCCTGCCCGACACCGGCAGCCTCTCGGCGGCGGCCTGCGGGGCCTGCCATGTCGACCACTACGCCGACTGGCAGCGCAGCACCCACGCCCGGGCCTGGACCGACGCCCAGCTTCAGGCGGAGCTCACCAAGTCGGGCAACCGCTGGCTCTGCCTCAACTGCCACAGCCCCCTGCGCGTGCAGCAGGACCTCCTCGCCATCGGCCTCGTCGACGGCGACGTCGAGCGGCCCCGCCTCGTACCCAACCCCCACTTCGACCCCGACCTGCGCGCCGAGGGGGTCACCTGCGCCGGCTGCCATGTGCGCCAGGGCGTCATTCACGGGCCGGGGCACCCCGGGCGCAGCGCCCCGCACGCGGTAAAGGCCGATCCCGCCTACGCCTCAGGCGCCTTGTGCCTGCGCTGCCACCAGGCCGAGGTGACCTACCCCGGCAAGGGCTTCGCCTGCGCCTTCGACACCGGCGCCACCTGGGCCGCCGGCCCGGCCGCGGCGGCCGGCCAGGGCTGCGTGGACTGCCACATGCAAACCACCACGCGGGCGGTGGCGCTGGGCGGGCCCCTTCGCAGTGTGGCGCAGCACGGCTTTCCGGGCAGCGGCATCCCTAAAAGCGCCGATCACCAGCCGGTGGACTTCGCCCCTGGCCTCGACCTGGAGGCCGTCTGGCAGGGCCCGACCGTCACGGTGCGGTCGATCAACGCCAGAGCCGGCCACAGCCTGCCCACCGGCGATCCCGAGCGCTGGGTCGCCCTGCGCCTCACCTTCACCGACGCCGCTGGCGCCCCCACGGGCGAGCCCTGGACCCGCCGCATCGGCCAGACCTGGCGCTGGTGGCCCGAGGCCGAGCGCCTCGCCGACGACCGCCTGCCGGCCGGCGGCCGCCTGGAGGATCGGGTGCCGGTGCCCGAAGGTGCCGTCGCCGCCACGCTCATCGCCGAGTCGCACCGCTTGAGCGCCGAGACGGCGGCCTACCACAAGCTGGAGGACATCCCCCGGATGATCGAGACCCACCGGCTGCACCTCACCCCCGGCAGCGCGGCCCCCTGATCCCGTCGCCGGTTCGCGGGTCTCCCCTCGCCGAGCGGGGCTGTGACGCCCGTGAGCCCGCCGCCGATCAGCGCCGGCGCCGCCGCCCCAGCAGCGCCAGCGCGCCCAGCAGCCCGCCCAGGCCTCCCGCCGGCGCCGTGGCGCAGCCGCCCTTTCCGACCTCGGAGAGCGGCGTCAGCTCCCCGGGCGGATCGCCGGCGCCCACCTCGGCGAGGCCGCCGCCCACGTCTCCGCCGCCGTCGCCGACATCGCCGCCGCCACCCTCTCCGGCGCCCACGTCGCCGCCCTCTTCTCCGGGCGCCGGCTCCTCGACGGTGAGGGTCA
>JBEIQK010000545.1:0-4563 GCA_040376505.1 Alphaproteobacteria bacterium
GAGATGCTGCCGTCGGCGTTTTGGATGCCGATGGCGCGCAGCAGGGGCCCGTTGTCGTCGGGGCGCAGGGCCCGGGCCTTGCCGGCCATCGCCTTGTCGACCGCCTGGGCGGCGGGCACGAGGCGGGCGCTGCCGTGGCGGGCGTCGAGCAGGGTGCGGCCGCCGTCTTTGTGCACCACCGCGATCTTGACGAGGCCGGCCTTGGCTTGGGCCAGGGCGTGGGCGATCAGGGCCTCGGTGGCGGTGGGGCTGTCGGGTGCCGGGTGGACCTCCTCGCCGCCGCCGCCCGGGCGGCTGAGCACGAGGCGGTCGAAGCCGTCGGTGAGGGTTTGGCGCAGGTTGTAGGCGAGGCGTTGGTTGGGTCGCATCGCCGCGCATTAGCCCGGGCCGGCCGACTCAGCCGGGATGGGGGCGAGGATGACCCGGTTGCGGCCCAGGTGCTTGGCCTCGTACAGGGCGCGGTCGGCCCGGTCGACGACGAGGTTGCAGTCGGTCTCCCCGGCGAAGGTGGCAGCGCCGATGCTGATGGTGACCGAGGCGGCGCCGTCGGCGAGGTGAAAGGGCGCGTTGGCGAGGGCGGCGCGCAGGGTCTCGCCGACCTGAGCCAGGGCTTGGGTGTCGCAGCCAGGCAGCACGAGGAGGAACTCTTCGCCGCCATAGCGGCCGAGCATGTCGGTGGAGCGCACGCTCCCGAGGATGCGGGCGATGCCCTGGCGCAGGACGAGGTCGCCCGCGAGGTGGCCGTGCTGATCGTTGATGCGCTTGAAGTAGTCGAAGTCGATCATCGCGATCGACAGGGGGCTGCCGCTGCGCAGGGCGAGGCGGCGCTCGCGCTCGACCAGCTCCAGGATGGCGGCGCGGTTCCAGGCGCCGGTGAGGTGGTCGTGGGTGGCCTGGTGGCGCAGCGACTCCCGGGCGGCGACCAGCTCGGCCTGCAGCTGGCAGATGCGCTCGCCGGCCCGCACGCGCACGCGCAGCTCCTGGGCGTTCCAGGGCTTGACGATGTAGTCGTCGGCGCCGGCGTCGAGGCCGGCCACCACGTCGTCGCGGTCGTCGCGGCTGGTGAGGAGGATCAGGTAGACATAGGGCTCGCGGCCGTCGGCCCGCACCCGGCGGCAGAGCTGCACGCCGTCGAGGCCGGGCATCATCCAGTCGAGGATCGCGAGGTGGGGGGCGTCGGGGCCGGAGAGCAGGGCCCAGGCCTCCTCGCCGTTGGTGGTCTCGATGACCTCGTAGCCCCACTTGCGCAGGCTGCTGCGCAGGGTGAGCCGCGACACGGCGTTGTCTTCGGCGATCAGCACCTTCATGGGGCCATCCGGGTGCCGTGCAGGGCCTGAGAGAGGTCTTCCAGGGCGTCGTGGAGGGGGGAGGCGAGGCCGCGGGCGGTCTGCAGCTCGCCCTTGCGGGCGGCGCGCTCGATGCGGGCGGCCAGGGCCTCGCAGCGGGGCGCGCCGATCTCGGCGAAAGAGTCCTTGAGGGCGTGGGCGGCGATCTCGATCGCGGGCAGGGCGGCCTGGGCGAGGGCCTCGCGCAGCGCCTCGACGCGGGGCTCCAGCTCGACCTTGAACAGGCTCAGGACCTCGTCGGCGAGGGCCTCATCGCCGTCCAGGCGGCGCAGGAAGCCGGCGCGGTCAAAGGCGGCGGCGGGCAGGCTGGCCTGGGCGGCGCCCCGGGGGTTCGAGGGCAGCGAGGAGAGGCCTTCGACGGCGGAGAGCAGCTCGTCGCGGGTGATCGGCTTGGCGAGGTAGCCATCCATGCCGCTGGCGAGGCAGCGCTCGCGATCGCCGGCCATCGCGTGGGCGGTCATGGCCAGGATGCGCAGCCGGGGCCGCCGCTCGGCCAGCTCCAGGGCGCGAAGGGTGCGGGTGGCCTCAAAGCCGTCCATCACCGGCATCTGCACGTCCATCAGCACCAGATCGAAGCGCTGGGCGGCGATGGCGGAGAGCGCGGCCTTGCCATCGACGGCCTCGGTGACGCGGTGGCCGCGGGAGAGGAGGTGGCCGCGGGCCACGCGACGGTTGATGGCGTTGTCATCGACCAGCAGCACGTCGCGGAGCTGTTCGGCGCGGGGGCTGTGCGCGCTGCGGGGGGTCTCGACGCCTGGGCCGACGACCTGGGCGAGGATGGCGTTGAGCAGCGCCGACAGGGCGATGGGCTTGGTGAGGCAGCCGATCACGCCGCAGGGCACGAGGCGCTGGGCGCTGTCGCCCAGGTCGAGGGAGGTGAGGAGCAGGATGCGGGTGCCCTCCAGGGAGGGCCGGGCGCCGATCGACTCGGCGACGGTGAGCCCGCTCATGCCCGGCATCATCACGTCGAGCAGCACCATCTTGTAGGGCTCGCCGGCGGCGGCGGCGGCCTCCAGGCGCTCGATGGCCTCGTAGCCGTCGGCGGCCTCGGTGGGGTCCATCTTCCAGGAGCGCAGGGCGCCCATCAACACCCGGCGGTTGGTGGGGTGGTCGTCGACCACCAGCGTCTTCAGGCCGTGGAGGGCGGCGTCGCCGTCGCGCAGGGTGGAGATGCGGCGGCGGGCGGGCCGCAGGCGGGCGGTGAAGGCGAAGGTGCTCCCCTTGCCGACCTCACTGTTCAGGCAGAGCTCGCCGCCCATCTGGCGCACGAGGCGCGAGGCGATCGACAGGCCGAGCCCGGTGCCGCCATACCGGCGGGTGTGGGAGTTGTCGGCCTGGGCGAAGGCCTCAAAGATCTTGTCGCGGCGATCGGCCGGCACGCCGATGCCGGTGTCGCAGACGGCGACCTGCAGCAGCACCACGTCGCCTTCGGTGCGGGCGGTGATGCGCAGCAGCACTTCGCCCTGCTCGGTGAAGCGGATGGCGTTGCTGAGCAGGTTGGTGATGATCTGCTGGAGCCGCAGAGGGTCGCCGCGCAGGGAGTCGGGCACGCTGTGGTCGATGTCAGCGACGAATTCCAGCCCCTTTTCGTGGGCCTTGACGGCGAGGATGCGCAGGGGCGTGCCGACGGTCTCACGCAGGGCGAAGTCGGTGTCTTCCAGCTCGAGGTGGCCGGACTCGATCTTGGAGTAGTCGAGGATGTCATTGATGATGGTGAGCAGAGATCGGGCCGAGTCCACCACCGTCAGCAGGTGGTCGCGCTGGGTGGGCGACAGCTCGGTGTAGAGCACCAGCTCCGTCATGCCGAGCACGCCGTTCATCGGCGTGCGGATCTCGTGGCTCATGTTGGCCAGGAACTGGCTCTTGGCGATGTTGGCGGCCTCGGCCTCGTGGCGGGCCCGCAGCAGCTCGGCCTCGGCCCGCTTGCGATCGGTGATGTCGTGGAAGACGAAGACCCCGCTGCGCTCGCCCTTGAGCACCACCGGGCTCAGCACACAGGAGACCGGCACCAGCTCGCCGTTGGGGCCGCAGAGCTGGGCGTCCTCGTCGCGCAGGGCCATGCCGTTGGCCAGCAGCGCGCGTAGAGCCTCGACGGTGAGCAAGCTGCGATCGGCGTCGTGGACGAGGAAGCTCTCCAGCACATGGGAGCCCTTCCAGGCGCCCTGATCGCGGGCGAGGAGGGTGATGCCCGCGGGGTTCATGTGGGTGATGCGACCGTCGGCGTCGATGGCGCACAGGCCGTCGCCGACGGCGCGAATCACGCCTTGGAGCCGATCGCGCTCCACCCGCACCTGGGCCTCGCCGGACTTGCGCAGATCGTCGTTGAGCTGGCGCATCTCCGCGCCCGACAGCTCCAACGAGCGCTCGAGGGTCTCGCGGCCCTGGTCGGCCTCCACATAGCTGCGGCTGATGCGGGCGAGGAGCTCGGTCCAGGCGGCAGCGTCGGCGGGGGGCTTGTCTTCGCCCAGGCCCGCCTTGCGGAGCTGGCGCCGCAGGAGCGGGTGGAGGGGCTCGCTCACGCACGCTCCCACAGGGTGGTGAGCGTCATCGTCTGGTTGTGCAGGTCGCAGCGGCCCTGCCCGAAGGGCGACAGCTCGCCGTAGGAGTAGAAGCCGACCTGCTCCACGGGGCTGGGCAGCTCTTCGAGGGTGGCCTCGACCTCCTCTTCGGCGCGCTCGCCCATGACGAGGCGCCGGCCGACGCAGGAGATCGCCACGCACAGCATCGGCGCGCCGGGCTCGGGCGCCGCCTTGGCCATCTGGGCGGCCTGGCTGGCGCCGTCCACGAGGCGCTCGAAGTTGGCCCGCATCAATTGGGCGCGGCTGCCCTGGGGGATGTCGCCGGCGAAGGTGAGGGACTGGGTGGCTTCGTCTACGGCGAGGATGGTGCGCACGAGCCGCTTCTCGTCGCGATCGTCGTCGGAGCGCAGGCTGAGGGGGAAGAGCAGGCCGGTGGCCGGCAGGCCCGAGGCGCGGTCGCCCAGGTAGGTCTTGTAGAGCTGCAGGGCGGGCTTGCCGTCGAGCTCGTAGAGGATGTTGCCGGTGGAGCGGGTGACGAGGCGCTCGGGGCCGAAGATGTCCCAGCCGCCGCGGGAGCCGTGGTTGACGGTGATCGCGTCTCCGTACAGGCCGACGGCGGTGATCACATGGTCGCGGGGCGCGGCGGCGCCCCCCACCCCCGGGCGGGCGGAGCGCCGCCCCGCGCCGGCGCGGCCCCC
>JBEIQK010000965.1:0-2225 GCA_040376505.1 Alphaproteobacteria bacterium
ATCCCAGCCGCCCGGCGCACCCTGGTGGTGGTGCCGACGCTCCTGTCCAGCCTCGACCGGGTGGAGGGGCTGCTGGAGGGCCTGGAGGTGCGCTACCTCGGCAACCAGACCCCAAACCTCGCCTTCGGTCTGGTGACGGACTTCTGTGACGCCGCTGCCGAGACCGTGGAGGGGGATGACGCGCTGGTCGCCCTGGTGGCCATCGGAGTGGAGCGCCTCAATGCCCGCCACGGCGATGGCGAGACGGGGCCCTTCTTTCTGTTTCATCGGCCCCGGCGCTGGAACGCCGCGGAGCGGTGCTGGATGGGCTATGAGCGCAAGCGGGGAAAGTTGGAGGCGCTCAATCACCTCCTTCGCGGCCGCGATCGGGAGCCTGGGGCCGTCGGCCCGGCCTTCTCGGTGGTGGTGGGGGATCGGAGCCGCCTCGAAGGCACCGCCTTTGTCATCACGCTGGACACCGACACCCGGCTGCCCCGAGACGCCGCGGGAAAGCTGATCGGCACCCTGTCGCACCCCTTGAACCGGCCGCGCCTCGACCCGGTCAGCGGCATGGTGCGGGAGGGCTATGGAATCCTCCAGCCCCGGGTGGCGATTGACCTGCCCTCCACCCGGCGCTCCTGGTATGTCCTCCTCAACGCCGGCGACGCCGGCACAGACCCCTACACCCAGGCCGTCTCCGACGTCTACCAGGATCTGTTTCGCGAGGGCTCCTTCGTGGGCAAGGGCATCTACGACGTCGACGCCTTCACCGCCGCCCTCGATCGCCAACTCCCCGACAACCTCATCCTCAGCCATGACCTGATCGAGGGCTGCTTCGCCCGCAGCGGCCTCGTGAGCGATGTGCTGCTCTACGAAGACCATCCCAGCCACCTCCTCGAAGATGGCGCGCGGCGCCGACGGTGGATGCGCGGCGACTGGCAGATCCTGTTCTGGCTGCTGCCGTGGTCACCCGACCGCAGCCGGGTCTGGCGCCGAAACCGCTTGAGCCTGCTCTCGCGCTGGAAGCTCGCCGACAACCTGCGCCGGAGTATGGTTCCCGTCGCCACCCTCACCCTGTCGGTGATGGGCCTCATCTGGCTCCCGCACCCGGGGCTGGTGGCGGGCTGGCTGCTCTCGCTCTACCTGCTCCCGCCCCTCGCCTCGGCCCTCGTCTCGATGGTCCGCGTGCCCGCCGACACCCGCCTGATGGCCCACCTGATCTTTGAGGGCCGGGCGGCGGTCCACCGCCTCTTTCATGTCGCCCTCTCCTTTGTCTTTCTCCCCGAGGACGCGGGCAACAGCATCGACGCCATCTCCCGCTCGACGGTGCGGATGCTGCTCACCCAGCGACGCCTCTTGGAGTGGCGGGCGCCCGCGAGCCAGGCCGGCCCGCCGCAGGGTCGACTGACCGACCTTTATCGATCCATGGCCCTGGGCCCCTCCTTGTGCCTGTTTATCCTCCTGGCGCGGATTCAGCGGGAAGGCGGGGTGGGCGGGTCGGAGCTGCCGGCCCTGATCATCCTGCTGCTCCCCTGGACCTTGTCCCCGCTGCTGGCCTCCTGGCTCAGCGCCGAGCGGAGAGAGGAGGCCCGCGGACTGTCCACCGACGAGCAGGCGACGCTGCGGCGCCTCGCGCGCAAGAGCTGGCTCTTCTTTGAGACCTTTGTGGGCGCCGAAGACAATCATCTGCCACCCGACAACATGCAGGAGGCGCCCATCTCCGTGGTGGCCCACCGCACCTCTCCCACCAACATCGGCCTCAGTCTCCTGTCGAATCTGGCGGCGCACGACCTCGGATTTCTGTCTTCTGCTTCCCTGGTCGCGCGCACCGAGAACACCTTCGCCACCTTGGACAAGCTCGAACGGTTCCGGCGGCACTTCTACAACTGGTACGACACGCGGACGCTGGCACCGCTGCTGCCGATCTATGTCTCCACTGTAGACAGTGGAAACCTGAGCGCCCACCTCCTGACCCTGAGCCCCGGCCTGCGGGGCCTCGGCGACGTCCTGGTGATCCCCGTCGCGGCCTGGCGGGGGCTGGCAGACACCATTGATCTGCTCGCCGCCGCCGCGCCCACCCTGGGGGAGCGCCTGGGCCCGCTGCGGCGGCGCCTCAACACGCCCCCCGCCACCCTGGCCGCCGCCGTGCAGCTGTCGGCGGCGGCGGAGGAGGCCATCGGCGCCCTGGCCGCCGAGCGCCTGCCCACCGACACCGAGGCCGGACGCTGGATTGAGGTCCTGGTCAC
>JBEIQK010000289.1:0-7429 GCA_040376505.1 Alphaproteobacteria bacterium
CCCTCGTCGGCGGCCAGGGTGGCGATGGGCAGGCCGGCGCCGAGCACCAGCTCCTCGCCCTCGAGGCCCAGGCGGGTGTGGAGGCGCCCCACCTCGACCAGCGCGATGGGATCTCGGCTGTGGCGCAGGCGCTCCATCAGATCGGTGCCGCCGGCGCGGGCCTTGGCGCCGGCCTGAAGCGCGGTGACGGCCTGCTCGGCGCTTTGGGGGCGGATGATCATGAGCCCACCACCGCCGCCCGAACCCGGGCGAGGCTGAAGGGGGTGCGGGGGATCCTGCGGCCGAGGGCCTGCCGCAGGGCGTTTCCGAGGGCGGCGGGCAGCCCCACCGTGGCCAGCTCGGCGAGGCCGGCGGCGCGGGTGGGCACCTTCTCCATGCCCTCCTCGTCGAAGTGAACGGTGACGGGCGGCGCGTCGGAGATGCCGAGGATGCGGTAGTCCTCGAGGTTTGCGCTGAGGTTGCGCCCGGTGGAGGGGTCGAGGCGCCGCTCTTCGTAGAGGGCGTAGCTGAGGCCCTGAAGCACCGCCCCCTCCACCTGGCTGCGGGCCAGGGTGGGCGAGACGATGCGCCCGGCGCCGAGGCCCACCCAGACCTCCAAGGGCCGCACCCGGCCGGTGGCGGTGTCGACCTCCACCGACACGAGGTTGACGGCCCCGGCGAGGTGCCGGGAGGCGTTGATGTTCATCGCATCGACCGGAAAGAAGTACTCCCGGCCCTGCTCGCGCCGCCGGCCCACCCAGGTGCCGCCGCCGAGCGAGGCCAGCAGCTCCGCCCAGGGGCAGAGGCCGCCGCCGTGCTTGAGGCCGCCCTTGGCCGGGGTCACGTCGAGCAGGCCGCGTTGGGTGGTGGCGTGCTCGGTGAGCTCGGCGATCATCTGGTCGATGGCGTCGTGCAGGGCGGGAATCACCGAGGCCGTGACCCGGCTGCCGCCGGCCTGGGGGCCGGTGACGAGGCGGCTGTCGCCCAGCTCGATGGTGAGGCGATCGGCGGGGATGCCCATCCGGTCGAGGAAGTCGGCGGCGAGCGCGCCCCCCACGCCATTTCCGATGTCCTGGGTGGCGGTGGAGAGGGTGAAGCGACCGTCGGCGTGGCCCTGGAGCGAGATCCGGGTGTTGGGCTGCACAAAGACCGGCCAGCCCGCGATCGCGAGGCCCACCCCGCGGCGGAGGCGCCCGGTGCCGGCCTCGGCGGGGCGCTGGGCCCAAACCGGCAAGGCGGCGGCCCAGTCGTAGAGGCGGCGGCGGATCGGGTTGTCATCCCAGCGGCGGCGCAGGTCGATGGGGTCCTCGCCGCGGCGGCGGGCGAGGTCATCCACCGCCGACTCCAGGGCGAAGAAGGCCGCCGGGCCGCCGGGACCGCGAAAGGGGGTGCTGGGCGGCGCGTGGCTGACCACATCGTAGTCGAGCAGCTCCTTGTGGGCCGAGGGGTAGATCAGCCGCGCAAAGAGGCTCACCGCCGAGCCCACCGCGGCCCCGGCGTCGCCCAGGGCGGTGAATTGCAGGCCGGCCAGCTCGCCGGCGTCGTCGGCGCCGAGGGCCAGCTTGACCTCGACCCCGGGCCGGTTTCCGCCGACGGTGAGGGCCTCGGCCCGATCGAGGACGAGGCGCACCGGGGCCTGACACTGGCGGGAGAGGTCGATGGCAGCGAGGGTTTCGACCCGCAGGGCGGCTTTGGCGCCGAAGCCGCCGCCGACGTGGGGGGCCAGCACGCGCACCTTCTCGCGGGGGAGGCCGTAGCGCTCGGCCAGATCGTCGGCCATGCCGCTGACGTTCTGGGTGGAGAGGTAGACGGTGAGCTCGCCGTCGGCGGCGGCCGGCCAGTGGGCGACGGCGCCGTGGGGCTCCAGCGTGCTGTGGCACTGGACATGGGTGCGGTAGGTCTGTTCTACCAGCGCGCCCGGGCCGCCCGCCCGCAGGGCGTCGATGGCGCGGCCCGCCGAGCCGGGGCGCAGGAGGGCGTCGCCCTGCACGGGGCCCCGAAGGTTGGCCTCCCAGCGGGCCTTGAGCAGGGGGCCCTCGGAGTGGTTGCCGGCGCTGGCGCGATCCTCGGGGAAGACCACCGGGGCGCCGGGCAGGCGGGCGGCGTCGAGGCCGACGGCAGGCGTGTGGACATCATACTCCACCACGATGGCGGCCAGGGCGCGCTCGGCGGCCTTTCGATCGACGGCGGCGATGGCGCCCAGCTCCTGACCGGCGAAGCGCACGAGGCCGCTGGGGCCGAGCAGGCGCACGAAGCCGCGCACGCCGGGCAAGGCCAGGGCGGGGCCGGCGTCGAGGCGGGTGACGGTGGCGTGGGCGTGGGGGCTGCGCAGCATCCGGGCGAAGAGCTGGCCGGGCAGGGCGACATCGGCGGTGTAGGTGGCGGCGCCGCGCACCTTCTCGGGGCCATCCCAGCGGGCGGGGTGCGGGCCCTCGGCGTCGAATTCCCCGGCGGCGGCCCGGCGCACGGCGTTGCGGATCTGCAGGGCCGCGCCGCAGCGACAGATGTGCCCGCAGAGGGCCTCGTCGACGAGGTCGTCGGAGGGCGCCTCGCCGGGGTGAGCGGCCCGCCAGCGATCGACGAAGGCGGCGCCCTCCACCACAAAGCCGGGGGTGCAGTAGCCGCACTGCAGGCCGTCGGTGGCGAGCAGGGCCCGCTGGACGGGGTGCAGGCCGTTCTGGCCGATGCCCTCGACGGTGGTGATGGCGCGCCCGTCGAGGGCGGCGGCGGGGAGCAGGCAGCTCGCCACGGGGGTGCCGTCGAGCAGGATCGCGCAGGCGCCGCAGGCCCCCTGGCCGCAGCCCTCCTTGGCGCCGCGCAGGCCGAGCCCCTCGCGGATCACCTCCAGGGCGGTGTCTTCGGCGCGGGCCATCGTGCTGTGTGCGGTACCGTTGACCGACACGGTCACCGGCACCGACTCAGGGGCGGCGCCGAAGGGGCCGCTGGCCTGCGCGACTTGGGGCGCGGTCGGGGCGACGGCGGCGCCGATCGCGGCGCTGCGCAGGACATCTCTTCGCGACCAGGCCATGACAGGGCTCCCAGGGTGCGGGGAGGATACCCCGGGCGGAGCCGGGAGCGCCGATGAGCTGGAGGGACCGCCTGGGTCGGGCCACCCGACGTCGACCGCTCGCCGTCTGGCATCACCCCGAATTGCGCCTGCCCTTCACCTCGATCGAGCAGCGCACCGGCCTCGATCCGCGGCGGGGCGAGCTGGTCTTGTGGTTCGCCCTGCAAGAGGGCTGCCTGCGGCCCGAGGATCTCTTCGTGCCGGCGCGGGCCTCCTACATCGCCCTGGCCCGGGTCCACCCCTTGTCCTGGCTGGAGGCCTTGCTGCGCCCCGAAGAGGTGGGGTGGATCTTCGGCGTCGAGCCCTGGGATGTGCCGGTGGACGCCGTGCTCGGCTGCCTGCGGCGGGCGGTGGGGGCGACGATGGAGGCGGCGGCCTTCGCCTTGCGCACCGGCCGGCCGGCGATGTGCCTCTCGGGGGGCTTTCACCACGCCCACCGAGATCGCGGCCATGGCTTTTGCGCCGTCAACGACATCGCCGTGGCCATCGCCGCCCTGCGCGCCGACGGCTTCGCCGGGCCGGTTGGCGTGATCGACGTCGACGCCCACCCGGCCGACGGCACCGCCGATTGCCTCTCCAGCGACCCGGCGGCGTGGATCCGCTCGCTCTCGGGCATGGACTGGGGGCCCTACCCGCCGGTGCTGGTCGAGCGGATCGCGCCGGCGGGCTGCGGAGGGCCCGTGTACCTGCGCGAGTTGAGGGCCCTGCTCTCCGATCTGCCGCCCGCCGAGCTGATCTTCGTGGTGGCGGGCGCCGATGTGCGGGCCGGCGACCCCTTGAGCCCCTTCGCGCTGTCGGAAGAGGACCTCGCCGCCCGCGACGGGCTCCTGGTCGATGTGATCGGCGATCGGCCCAGCGTGTGGCTGCCGGCCGGCGGCTATGGCCGCGAGGCCTTTCGACCCTACGCCCGCCTGCTGCGCCGGCTGGCCACGGGTTGGGATCGGCCCCTCTCGCCCGGGGTCGATCCGCTGCGGGCCCGCTTCCTGCTCTCACCGCCCATCCTCGTTGATGATGACGACCGGGCCGATGAGATCGAGCTGTCGGCCTCCTTCGGCATGGGGCCGCCGCCGACGCCGCGGCTCTTCGGCCGCTACTCCGCCGAGGCCCTCTCCCAGGTGTTGGCCTCCTTCGGCCTCGACGCCGTGATCGAGCGCCTCGGCTACCGCGACCTGCGCCACGAGATCGATCGCACCGGCATGGGCGAGCGGGTGCGTCTCTATGGCCTCGCGGCGGGCGCCGAGCACCTGCTGGTGGAGCTGGTGTTGGAGCCCCAACCGAGCGAGGGGCGGCTCTTTGTTCACTGGCTGACCCTGCGGCACCCGGTGGCCGGCTTTCGCCTGGAGCGGCCGCCCCTGCCCGGCCAGGAGGTGCCGGGGCTGGGCCTCGTGCGCGAGTGTGTGGCGATGATGCTGCGCCTCGCCAGCCGCCTGGGCCTCGCCGGCCTGCGCATGGTGCCGGCCTGGCTGCATGTGGCCTACGCGGCGCGCCGCGACTTTCACTTCGTCGATCCGGCGCGCCAGGCCCTCTTTCTGGCCCTGCTGCGCGATCTGGGGGCCGTGCCGATGGGCCCGCTCTCCCGCGACCTCGCGGCGGGCCGGGTGCGCTGCGACGGGGGGCCCTTCGCCTGGGCGCCGGCGCCGATGGACTGCCTGATCGACGGCGCTCCCCCCGAGGTGGAGCCGGCGGCCCACGTCTTCACCCTGCAGGCGCCCCAATTGGAAGGTGCTGGCGGCGCGGAGTAGGATCGGAGCAGCGGTCTGGCCGCCGGAGCCCCGAATGTACGTGAGCCGCGTCGAGCTGAAGAACATTCGAGCGGTGACCGCAGCAGCGCTGGTTCAGGCGGAGTTCCACCCCGGGGCCGTCGCCTGGATCCTGGGCTCTGACCGGGCGCCCGATCAGGGCGTGACGATGCCGCAGATCGAGGGGTAGCCCTCGGGCAGCCCGGCGGCCCAGGGCTCGGGGGACTGGCCCTTCTCGTGGTCGGCGAAGAAGGGCAGGAAGAAGCTGCTTGGATCGGCGGGGATGGTGTGGCCGCCGTCGTGGTCGCAGGCCACCACAAAGTGCCCGTCGGCCACGAGGTCTTCGGTCATGCCGAGCGTGGTGGTCTCGAAGGAGAGGGGGCCGTAGGTGTCGGAAGGGCCGCCCCACAGTGCCAGCACGGGGATGTCGTCCTGGGGGGCCGTGTACGCGATGACGCCGGTGGTGCCGCCGCTGAAGATGGCGGTGGCGGCGAGGTTCTGGGAGCGGTGGACGGTGAGGTAGCTGGTCCACAGGCCGCCGGCGCTCATGCCGGTGGCGTAGACGCGCCGGGTGTCGACGGCGAACTGGTCGGCGAGGCAGGCCAGGGCGTCGTCGAAGAGGGCCAGATCGACGTTGCCCTCGGGTTGTGAGATGAACTCCCACTCGTAGTCCGAGCAACAACTGTCGGGCGCGATGACGATGGCGCCTTGCTCCTCGACGAGGCCCTCGAGCTCCAGGTAGCGGATCGCCTGCCGGGCGTTGCCGCCGAGCCAGTGCCAGCCAAAGACCACCGGGGCCCCCTCGGGGTTGGCCGGCAGCCGCAGCTCGAAGGTGCGCGCTTCGCCGCCGCTCATAAAGCCCTCGTTGGTGCCCTCCACCAGGGTGGGGCAGACGCCGCCGCTGTAGGTGGGTGCCTCGGGCGCGGGCGGGGCGGTGTCTTCTTCTTCGGGAGCGGCGGTGTCGTCGCCGGGATCGGCGGCAGGCTCGTTCTTGGGGTCAGCAGCGCAGGCGAGCAGCAGGAGCAGGGTCATGGCGACTCCGAGGCGGGGCGGCGGCGCTCGTCGCGCAGGCTGGCGAGCTTGCGGTGCAGGGCGCGGTGGGCGGCCAGGGGGCCGTCGGGGATCCAGTTGGGGCGCGGCGGCACCTCGCCCCGGGGGTGGTCGTTGAGCTGGAGCCAGGGCAGGGCGCCCTCGCGGGCGGCGTGCATCATGCGGTGGACGTGGCGCAGCTCGCCGGGTTGGGCGTGGTCGCGCTCGGCCTGGAGGCGCAGGTAGGCGCAGGGCAGGGCGCCGACGTGGCGAACGGCCTCGCGGGGGCGCCAGTAGACCTCGTCGTGATTGGCGTGTCCGGCCGCGGGGGCCATGCGGGCGCCGCCGGCGGTGATGATCTCGCGATCGGAGGGGCCTTCCCAGTCGAGCACCCAGGCGACCGGCGCGCCATGCTGGGCGGCGGCCCCGACGGCCATGGCCACGCCGAGCGAGATGGCGACGAGGCCGATGCGCGCGGGATCGACGTCGGGGCGGGCGGCGAGGAGGCGCACCAGGGTGGCGACGTCGTCCTGGTGCTCGGGGCCGCCGTAGTCTTCTTCGCCCCAACTCTGGCCGCGGCCGGCTGGGTCGAAGCGCAGGGCGATGTAGCCGAGGCGGGCTGCCTCATCGGCGTTGATCGGCGCCTTGTACCCCTCGAAGACGGCGGCGCCGTCGTCGATCCCGGGGCAGAGGATCAGCGCGGGCCTGCGGGCGGGCCCTCCCTCGACCCGGTGCACCCAGGCGTCGAGCTTGTAGCCGGCGGTGGAGTGCAGCACGAGGCGCTCCACCGTCACCGCTGGGCCGCGGCGGGCCCGGGCGGCGCGCACGGCGAGGGCGATGCGGCGGGAAAGGGCGGCGCGCAGCCGTTCGGCGGAGAGGGGCGGGGTGGACATCAAGGCCTCGGGCCCCTTCGGTAGCTGCCCAGGGCGGGGGCGGCCAGCAGGTAGACGAGGCCGCCCATCATCGGCGGGAGCAGGCCATGAAAGCTCAGCTCGCGCAAGGCGTCGGGGCGCAGCAGGAAGAGGGCCGGCGCTGCGCAGAGCAGGGGATGCAGGCGCCCGAGCAGGGCCCCCAAGGCGAAGGGCGCGGCCAGCAGCGGATCGACGAGGAGGGCCAGCGCGGCGAGCCCGGCGCTGGCCAGCGGCCCCGAGCCCTGGGGCCCCAGCCGCATGCGCAGGGCGACAAAGACGAGCAGGCCGGCGCTCCAGGCGAAGGGGCCCTTCACCCACCAGCCCGTCGCGGGCATGCCCATCACGGCGGCGGCGGTGGCCTCGGCCTCGGCGATCGGAGCGCCGGGGAGGGCGAAGACGAGGGCGCTGACGGCGGCGGCGGCCAGGGCGCAGAGCAGGGCCTTCGCGAGCTGGCCGGGCAGTTGGGGCAGGGCGCGGGCGTCGGCGAGGCCGGAGAGCAGCCCGGCGCCGATCAGGGCGGTGAGCGCGCTCCCCGGCAGGTGTTGGCCGAAGAGCAAGGCGCTGGCGTGCGCCTCGGGGCTCGGGCTGGGCGGGCTGGGGGCCGCGGGGCGGGCGGGCGGGGGGGGCCGGGGCGGGGGCCGCGGGGCCCGCGCGGCCGCGGGGTGGGAGGGGGGGGGGTGGCGGGCGCTCACAGCGCCCCACCC
>JBEIQK010000603.1:0-4142 GCA_040376505.1 Alphaproteobacteria bacterium
GTCTTTGTCGGGGTAATTGTCGATGCGCGGCGCCTCGCGGTGCAGCAGCACCATCCGGCTCTTGTTTTCGGGGTCTTCTTCCAGCCAGAGCGTGATTTCGGTCTGATCACACTCGTGGGTGTTGTAGTAGGTGCGCCGATGGGAGCGGGTGGCGAACCAGAGCTGGTCTTCGTCGTCATTGTCGCGGCCGACAAACACAGTACGGTAGCTGTTCACCGCCGACACATTCTCGGTGAGGAAGGCCAGCGAGATCTCGCGAGAGAGCCGGTCCATCACGAGGCGGGAGACCCGGTCGATCTCGTCGTTCTCCTCCAGCAGATCGCGGGCCTGGATGGTGCCCGAGAGGGTGCCAAAGGCCAGGGCGGCGATGATGGCCATCAGGGCCAGCGAGACCAGCACCTCCAGCAGGGTGAAGCCAGCGCGGCGACTCACTTGCCACCTCCGCCGCTGCCGCCGGCCGCCGCACCGCCGTTCTCGTCGCCAGTGGACTTGACCATGCCGGTGGGGTTGACGACGTGGTGCACCAGCTCGACCTGATCGTCTTCGTCTTCGTTCTCGCCCCACCACACGCGAATGCGCACCTCGCGCAGGTAGCCGGAGAGATACTCGCTCATCTGTTCGGGCGAGATGAACTGAGAGATGTCCATCTGCCCCGAGGCGTCTTGGAGCTTGTCACTCTCCTGCATGGCCTCGGTCTTCTCGCTGCCATAGTAGCCCGAGCCGACGAGTTGCTCGGCCATGCCGCCCATGTCGGGGGGGATGCTCAGCTCGATCTTGCGCACCGTATAGGCCCAGCGGTAGTCTTCGAGCCCCTCGGTGAGATCGACCGACACGACGTCGCCGCGGAAGTCTTCTTTTCCGTAGTCCTCGAAGTTCCCCTCTTCGTCGATGTCCTGATCGGTCCAGCCCTCATGCTCCAGGTTGAGCATGATCTCCTTCATCTTCTCCTCGGCCAGCATCGTCGCCATGGTCGAGCGCTGGGCGTCGACGGCCATCACCACCGAGCTGCCCTGGGCGTTCATCAGGACGAGCATGGCGGTGACCAGGATGCCCAGGGCGATCATGACCTCGAGGAGGGTGAAGCCGGCGCGCCTCATTGGAGTGTCGGTGCCTCGGTGGGGAGCCAGGAGAGGCTCTGGGAGGGATCGACGATGTCGTTCTCCAGGCTGACCTTGCCGGAGATGGGCTCCACCTCGACGGTGTAGCCATCTTCGGGGTCATCGATGCTGACGATGCGAACGACGATGTGCTGGGCGGTGCCGTCGGGGAAGACGTAGGTGTAGGCCACCTTCTCGTCTTCGGGGTCCTCGGGCGGCTCCTCGGCGGGGCGGGCGCCCTCCAGACCGTACTCGGGGGTGTAGACAAAGGCGAAGCGACAAGAATCGGGCAGCTTGTTTTCGGTGGTGAACGAAGCCGATCCCTCCAGCCCCTCGAACTGCTTGACCTCGTTGGTGACCAGCGACTCGGTGCCCTCTTCGCCCATGTCCTCGGCGGTGGCGGTGGCGCCCTCGGCCAGCTCGCGCTCGGTGAAGCGCGACATGGCGTCTTTCTGGGCGTCTTCGGCCTGCTGGCGCTCTTCGGGGGTGGAGAAGACCAGCGTGCGCGGGTCGCCGGCCTCCACCTTCCAGGTGCCACGGTCGAGGTTGTAGACCACGCGGAAGGTCACGTTGCGCAGTTGGGCCTCGTCGATCAGCCAGGCGTAGGTCTGGGCCAACTCCTTGGCGGCGCCGCGCTCCTGGAGGTCGAAGATGCCGTCCATCGCCGGGGCGGCCAGAAAGGCCAGCGTGGCGACGATGGCGAGCACCACCATGATCTCGATGAGGGTGAGGCCAGAGCGACCCGCCGCCCGCGCGCGCAGCCCGGCCAACCTGCGCGCGCGCAGGGAGGTGAGCAGAGCGGGGCGGGGATCGTTCACGCGCTTACTCGGACTTCGAGTCGAAATTGGTGATGTCGGCGTTCACGTCTTCGCCGCCCTCCTGGCCGTCCTTGCCCAGCGAGATGAGCTCGTAGGGGTGGTCGCCGTGGGTGCCCGGGCTGAAGTACTGGAACTCATTGCCCCAGGCGTCCTTGGGGATCTCGCCGCCCTTGAGGTACTTTTTGACCGAGGCGAGCCCTTCGGAGGTGCTGGGGTACTTACCGCCGTGCTTGGCGGCGTAGATGTCGAGCCCGCCTTCGACCTGGCTGATCTGCAGCCGGGTCATGTCGACGTTGGCCTCGTCCTGGGCGCCGAAGAGCGAGCCGGCGAGGATGGCCATCAGCGTGCCGAGGATGGCGATGACGATGATGATCTCGACGAGGGTGAGGCCGCTCTCAGCGTGGAGGCGGGCTTTGCGGGCCAGGATCAGGCGGTTCATGGCAGCTCCTAAGGGATTCAGCGGATCATCTGGGTCATGTTGAGCATCGGCAGCATGATGGCGACTGCCACCGTGGCGACGATGCCACCGAGCACGACGATGAGGATGGGTTCAAGCAGGCTGGTGAAGGCGGAGAGGATGTTCTCCACCTGCTGATCGTAGGCGTCGGCGACCTTGGAGAGCATCGGCTCCAATTCTCCGGTCTTCTCGCCGATGGCGATCATGTGAATGACCATCGGCGGGAACTGCCCGCTCTCCTTGAGGGGGCCGGCGATCGACTGGCCTTCGCGGATGTTCTTGCCGGCGTTGCCGATGGCCTCGGCCAGCACATCGTTCTCGACG
Source organism: Alphaproteobacteria bacterium (assembly GCA_040376505.1). Lineage (GTDB taxonomy): Bacteria > Myxococcota_A > UBA796 > UBA796 > UBA2385 > JBEIQK01. The sequence continues at coordinate 2,697 of JBEIQK010000603.1, forward strand.
ACGGTCTGCACGATGGCGACGGCGGTGAGGATGGGCACGCCGCTGTCGAGGAGGGTGGACAGGGTGCGGCAAAAGCGACTGACCGCGACGAGGCGATTGACCTTGCCGATCAGGGGCAGGGTGAGCTGGTAGTTGTGCCACTTCCGGCGGCCTTCGGGTGTACGGACCCACCGAAAGACACCGTAGACGATCGCGATCATCCCGACCAGCATCGCCCACCAGTAATTCTGGATGCCGTCGCTGATCGCCAGGATGACCCGGGTGATCATCGGCAGGGCCTCGCCAAAGCTCTCAAAGATGCGGCGGATCTTGGGGATGACGCCGACGAAGAGGCCGATGATGATCAGCGTGGCGACGGTGCCCATCAGCAGCGGATACATCAGCGCGCTCTGCACCTTGCCGCGCAGGCGCACCTGGGCCTCGGTGTAGTTCATCAAGCGCTTGAGCACGATATCGAGCGCACCGGACTGTTCGCCCGCAGCGACCATGTTTACGTACAGATCGCCGAAGATCTTGATGTTCTTGCGCAGCGAAGCGGCCAGCGAGGAGCCCTGGTTCACATCTTCGCGCACACCGACCAGGATGGTCTTCAGCGCCGGGTTCTCGACCTGCTCGATCAAGGCCGACAAGGCCTCGACCATCGGGATGCCGGCGCCGATCAGCGTGCTGAGCTGGCCGGTCATCGTGGCGATGTCCTCGGCGCCGACGCGCTGGAAGACCTTGGAGAGGTCGACCTCAAAGTTGAGGCCCTTGCCGCGGGTGGCCTTGCCCCCCTTCTGCTCATGCACATCGGTGACGAACACGCCCTGGCGCCGCAGCTTGTTGCGGGCGCCTTTGGCCGAGTCTGCGTCGACCAGGCCGGCGGTCTCCTTGCCGGCGCTGTCGAGGCCTTTGTACTCATAGACGGCCATGGGCTTGGGTGCTCCCTAGGGTGAGCGGAGGAGGGGAATGAGCTCAGTCGATGGAGATGACGTCGTCTTGGGTCACGCGCAGCACCTCATCAAAGGTGGTCATGCCGGCGAGGGCCTTGGAGACGCCATCGTCGCGCAGGGTGCGCATGCCTTGGGCGGCGGAGTACTTCTTGATCTGTCCAGCGTCGGCCCCACCGGTGACCAGCGCCCGCATCGCGTCGTCGACCACGAGGAGCTCGTAGATGCCCATTCGTCCGCGGTAGCCCTTCATGTTGCAGTTGGAGCAGCCGCGGGCCCGGTAGACCGGCCCGGTGAGGCGGGCGGCGGTGAGCCCGACGTCGCGCAGCTCGGCGGCCGACGGGGTGTAGGCCTCCTTGCACTCGGGGCAGAGGCGGCGGATCAGGCGCTGGGCCAGGATGGCCAGCAGGGAGGTGGAGACCAGGAAGGGCTCGATCCCCATGTCGATGAGGCGTGTAAAGGCGGTGGCCGAGTCATTGGTGTGGATGGTCGAGAAGACGAGGTGACCGGTGAGCGA
>JBEIQK010000249.1:0-8296 GCA_040376505.1 Alphaproteobacteria bacterium
GCCGGTAACCCCACCGAGCTCTTTCAGATCTGGCTCAACCTGCCGGCCCACGACAAGATGGTCGAGCCCTACTTTACGATGTTGTGGTCGGGCGCCATTCCGCGGCACACCCTCCTCGATCAAGACGGCCACAGCGTGATCCTCACCACCATGGCCGGCGCCTACGGCGGTCAACAGCCGCCCCCGCCGCCGCCCGATTCCTGGGCCGGCAAGGCGCACAATCAGGTGGCGATCTGGACGATCCAGCTCTCCGACGGGGCCCGCTTCGACCTGCCCGCCGCCGCCGCCCCCGCTCAACGCGTGCTCTACGCCTTCTCCGGGGAGGGGCTCACCGTGGCCGGCCAGGCCTTTGTGGGGCCCAGCGTGGTGCAGGTGCGCGCCGACGTGGGCGTAGAGCTGCTCGCCTCGAAGGGGCCGGTGGAGCTGCTGATGCTCCAAGGCAACCCCATTCGCGAGCCGGTGGCCCAGCAGGGCCCCTTCGTCATGAACACCCAGGCCGAGCTTCAGACCGCCTTTGCCGACTACCGGCGCACCCGCTTTGGCGGCTGGCCCTGGAAGCGCGACGATCCTGTGCACGGGCGCGAGGAGGGGCGCTTCGCGCGCCACGCCACCGGTCGCGTCGAGCGGCCCGCCTGAGCATGCGTCCGCGGCCCGATCTCGATCCCCTCACCCCCGAGGCCCTGGCGGCCCTGGCCAACCTCGGGCTGGTGAAGCGGGCCCAACGCGAGCTGGCCAGCGGCGCCGGGCCCGCCCTTGAACAGACCGACGACGGCACCCTCATCGCCACGGCCCCCGATGGGGCGGTCAGTCGTCTATCGCCGGGTCGCAGCCTCGCCCAGAGCCCCTGCACCTGCGGGGCCGCCGGGGTCTGTCGCCACCGAATCGCCGCGGTGCTGGCCTTTCGCGACCGCGCCTCGGTGGTGGTCAAGCCACCCTGGGAGCTCGATCCCGCCACGCTCGACGCCTGGCCCGCCCGCAGCCAGATCGAGGCCGCCCTCGCCCTGGGCCTCGACCTGACCTTGCAGGCGGAGCCTCCCCAGGCCCGCCTGGAAGGGGTGCAGGCCGACGGCCTCGCGCCGATCGCCACGGTGCGCTTTCTGGCGGGGGCCGATCTGGCTTTCGCCCGCTGCGACTGTGGACAGAGCCGCTGTGCCCATATCGCCCTGGCCGCCCAGGGTTTTCTCTCCCAGCGCGAGGGCAGCCTCCGCCTGGGCGCCCCCCCTGCGCCCGCCGCTCCCGTGGCCCTCCCTCCGGTCGCTCCCTTGCGGCGCCTGATCGAAGAGACGCTGCTGCGCGGCCTCACCGACAGCAGCACCCGCGCCCAGGCCCGGGAGGGCGCCCGCCTCGCCGTGCAGGGCCGGGTCTGGCTCGAAGAGCTGCTCACCGAGATCGAAGACCAGCAGGCCTCCTATGAGGCCCGATCGGCCCGCTTTCGGCCCGCCCTGGCCCGCCAGCTCCTGACCGAGCTGCTCAGTCGACTGAAGGCCGCCGCCGCGGGCGGGGAGGGTCGGGCGCTGCTGGGGGAGGGCGAGCCCCTGGAGGTGGCCCTGCCCCAGACCCGCCTCCTCTCCTTGGGCGCCCGCCTGCGGCCCGCCGAAGGGGGCGCCCGCGAGCTGGAGGTGCTCTTCTGGGATGGGGCGGGGGTGGTGGAGTGGTCGGAGCGAATTCCGGCCGGGCTCAACCCGGCCGAGATGATCGCCCCGGGTGTGGTGAACAGTCCGACCTTGCGGGCGATCGCCACGGGCCAGATTCAGTCCAAGCATCTGCAGCGCGACGCCCGGCGCAGCGTCTCGCTCCGGCGCGGGCGCGACACCCAGGTCTACCCCCAACGCGGCGACTGGAGCGGGGTTCAGCCCCCCATTCGTGTCGACCGTCTCTCGCAATTAAAGGCGAGCGGCGGGCGGCTCCCCGCCTTCCTCCGCCCCCGCGATCGCACCGGCGCCGTGCGGATCATCGCCGTGGGCGGCGTGGAGTCGATCGGCTTTTCGCCCGGGCAGCAACGGGTGACCGCCCTTCTACGCGATCCCGAGGGCGAGCCCCTGCTCCTCTCTCGAAGCTACGATGGGGCGGCGCCCGGCGCGCTGGCCGCCCTGGTGGCCGCCCTCCCGCAGGCCCGCTGGGTGAGCGGCTGGCTGCGCGAGGAGCGCGGCCACCTGAGCCTGGAGCCGGCCGGCCTCGCCACCGAGGAGGGCGTGGTGGTGCCGGATCTCGCCGCCGACGCCCCCCTGCCAGCGCTGCCGCCCGCCTGGACGCCCGCCCACTCCCCCCTCGACGCCCTGCTCGGCGCCACCGAGTCCTGGCTGGAGCGCCTGCTCCTCGACGGCCTGCTCCAGGGGCCCCCTTTCGCCGAGCAGGCCGGACTGGAGGCCCTGGGCCTGCGTCGCTTCGCCGCCTGCGCCGAGCGGCTGCACCGCGCCCGCGCGGCCGGAGACGGCCCGGCCGCGGTGACCGCCTGGACAGAGCTGAGCGCGCGGCTCATGCTGGCCCGATCGGCCGACGGGCCCGCCTGATCAGACCGCTGGGACGGCCCCACCGGGCAGGCGACTGAGCAGGCGGCGCCGGAGCTGACTGCCCACATCGGCGCGCACATCGCCGGGGCACCAGACCCGCACCTTCAACACCACCCGATCGAGCCCGACTTCGTCGACGACGGCGCGTGGCGGCGGGCTTACGAGCACGCGGGGATCGTCGGCGGCCAGCGCCAGGGCCTCCTCCACCATGCTGTCTTGCCAGGCGAGGCGCGGGATGGGCACCACCGCCTCGACCCGCCGCAGGCTGTTGCGGCTGTGGTTGCGAATGAGCGACAGCAGCACCTTGGTGTTGAGCACCGTGACGATCTGGCCGTCGTCGGTCTCGATGCTGATGGCAAAGAGACCTAAGGAGGCGAGGCGCCCGCCGACCCCCTCCAGCTCCACCTCATCGCCGATGTTGAAGGGGCGCACGCTGAGGAGCACGGTGCCAGCAGCCACGTTGGACAGTGTGCCCTGCAAGGCCAGGACGAGACCGAGCCCGACGGTGCCCAGCACCGCCGCCACGCCGCCGCTGAATGCGCCGAGCTTCTCGAGGGCCGCCGCCACGGAGACCACCATCACCAGCGGAAAGATGGCCGAGCGGATGAGGTCGCGCACCAGCGGATCGAGGCGGGTGCGCGCCAGGAGGGCGCCGATAAAGCCGGCCCCCCAACTGCCGAGCAGCCAGCCCCCAATGACGAGGCCGCCAGCCCAGACGACATTGAGCAGGGTCTCCCAGTTCATCGACTATGCCTTGATCAGGTGACAGGAGGCGCTGTGGCCGGGGCCCACCGGACGGGCGTCCGGGTAGGCGCCGGTCTTGCAGCGGTCAACGGCCACCGGGCAGCGGGTGTGAAAGTGGCAGCCGGCCGGCGGGTTGATCGGGCTCGGCACGTCGCCCTGCAAGATGGTGCGCGTCTTCTTGCGACCCGGGATCGGCCGGGGGATCGCCGAGAGCAGCGCCTTGGTGTAGGGATGCTGCGGATCTTCGAAGACCGCGTCGACCGGGCCCATCTCGACGATGCGCCCCAGGTACATCACCGCCACGCGGTCGGAGATGTGCCGCACCACGCCGAGGCCGTGGGCGATGAAGAGGTAGGAGAGCCCCAACTCGTCTTGCAGCTCGTCGAGGAGGTTGATCACCTGGGCCTGGATCGAGACGTCGAGCGCGCTCACCGCCTCGTCGCAGACGATGAACTTGGGGTTCAGGGCCAGGGCGCGGGCGATGCCGATGCGCTGGCGCTGCCCGCCGCTGAACTCGTGAGGGTAGCGGCTCATGTGCTCGGGCAGCAGGCCCACCCGCTTGAGCAGGGCGCCCACCCGGTCGGTGAGCTCGCTGCCCTTGGCCGCGCCATGCACCAGCAGCGGCTCGCCGACGATGTTGGCGACGTCCATGCGGGGATTGAGGCTGGAGTAGGGGTCCTGAAAGATGATCTGCATCTCGCGCCGCAGGGCGCGCAGCGCTTCGCCTTTCAGGGCGAAGACATCCTGACCCTGAAACTGCACCCGGCCGCCGGTGGCGGGGATCAGCCGCAGCAGGGTGCGGCCGACCGTGGTCTTGCCGCAGCCGCTCTCGCCCACGAGGCCCAGCGTCTCGCCAGAGTGGACGTCGAAAGAGACGCCGTCGACGGCCTTGACGTGGCCCACCACCTGCGAAAACAGCCCCTTGCGGATGGGAAACCAGGTCTTCAGATCGGAGACCGTGAGGAGGGGTGCGTTCATGTCTGCTCCAAGCCCAGGCCGCGGACGATCGCCGAGATGTCGTGCATCTGGGTCGGGGCCTCATCCACAGTGGGGTCACCCACAAACAGATCGCCCTCGGGGCGGGCGGGCGTGGCCATGCTCACCTCGTCGGGGCTGTAGACGGGGCCGCGCTCGGCGCGATCGATGCGGCCCTCTTCAACGGCGTGGCACGCGACGGTGTGCCCGGCGCCCACATGCCGCAGGCGCGGCTCCTCGTTGGCGCAGCGCGCGTCGGCGTGGGGGCAGCGGTTGCGAAAGCGGCAGCCGCTCGGGAAGTCCACCGGGCTCGGCACCACGCCGGGGATCACGTTGAGCCGCGTGCCCTTGCTGTGCAGATCGGGCAGGGAGTCGAAGAGCCCCAGGGTGTAGGGGTGGCGCGGCTGCTCGTAGAGCGTGACCACATCGGCGTACTCGACCACCTTGCCGGCGTACATCACCGCGACGTGGTCGCTCATCTCGGCGACCACGCCGAGGTCATGGGTGATGAAGAGGATGCTGGCGCCGACATCCTCTTGGAGGCGCTCCATCAGCTCCAGGATCTGGGCCTGGATGGTGACGTCCAGCGCGGTGGTAGGCTCATCGGCGATGAGCAGCACGGGGTTGCAGGAGAGGGCCATGGCGATCATCACGCGCTGGCGCATGCCGCCGGACATCTGGTGGGGGTACTCGTCGACCCGCACCTGCGGGCGGGGGATGCCGACGCGGGTCAACATCTCGATGGCGGCGTCGCGGGCGTCGCGGGCGTTCATGCCCTTGTGCAGGCGGAAGACCTCGCCGATCTGGTCGCCCAGCGTGTAGACCGGGTTCAGGCTGGTCATCGGCTCCTGAAAGATCATCGCGATCTCATTGCCCCGAATTCGCCGCAGCTCGGGCTCGGGCAGGGTGAGCAGGTCGCGGCCCTTGAAGAGGATGCGCCCGCCGGCCTTGATGCCCGGCGGCATCGGGATGAGGCCCATGATCGACATGGCGGTGACGCTCTTTCCGCAGCCGCTCTCGCCCACCACCGACAAGGTCTTGCCGGGGAAGATCTGGTAGCTGACGCCATCGACCGCCTTGGCGATGCCGCCGTCCATCTGAAACCAGGTTCGGACGTCGTCGAGGGCCAGCAAGGGCGGGGCTTGGGTCGGGTTCATCGGGCCGGTGCTCCCATCAAGCGCAACCGTAGCCCGGCGCCGGGGCCGCGGCATGGCGGGGGCGCTTTCGCGCTTCGTCATCCTTCCGCCTCGCTCCTGGGGTGGTAGACTCCCCCCGTGGGGCCTTCGGGCACCCGCCGGCGTCTCTTCTCCCCTCGCCTCCCGGGAAGCACCGTGGCCACCAAGAAGACCAAGGTCCTGTTCATCAAGTACCACGAGGCCGCTGACCAGCAGCCGCTCTCCCAGAAGGCCGCCGAGAAGCTGGGCATCTTCCCGAGTCTCGCCCTGGCCAGCCTGGCATCGTGGATTCGCCAGGCGGGCTACCCCGTCGGTCTCATCGACCTGCACGTCGAGAACATCTTCCCCAAGGACGCCGAGAGCCGGGTGCGGGACTTCGACCCCACCATCGTCGCCCTCACCAGCAAGACCCTGGGCTGGCCCGCCGTCATCGAGATCGCCCAGATGGTGCGCCAGGCCGCGCCAAAGGCCCTCATCGTGGTGGGCGGCCCCCACATGAGCATCTACCCCCGGGAGTCGCTGTCCTGGGACTGCTTTGACATGGCGGTGGTGGGCGACGGCGAGGAGACCTTCCTCGACATCTGCGACCACGTCGAGAGCGGCAGCGAGCTCGACAAGATCCCCGGCACCGTGGTGCGCGGCCGCGACGGCACCACCATCCAGAACCCGGCCCGCCCGGTGCCCAAGGACATCGATCGCTACCCGATGCCCGCCTGGGACCTCATCCCGGTGCGCGACTACCACTGCCTCACCCTGCTCAAGCCCTTCGCCACGATGGTGACGACCCGCGGCTGCCCCTGGCACTGTGGCTACTGTTCGCAGGTCTACTCCGAGAAGCTGCGCTTCCGCGATGTGGAGCTGGTGGTCGACGAGATGCAGTACCTGGAGAAGACCTTCGGCGTGCGCGAGATCGTCTTCTTCGACGAGACCTTCACCATCGGCAAGCGCCGGATGCTCAAGTTCTCCGAAGAGGTGCAGCGCCGCGGGCTCAAGGTCAAGTTCAACATCCGCGCCCGCGTCGACACGGTCGACCGCGAGGTGGTGCGCGAGCTCAAGAAGGCCGGTCTGCGCAGCATTCACATGGGCGTCGAGGCGGGCACCGACCGCGTGCTCAAGATCATGAACAAGCAGATCACGCGCGAGCAGACCGAGGCGGCCTTCCGCATCTGCCGCGAAGAGGGCATCGACACCCGCGGCTACTTCATGGTCGGCTACTACGACGCCACCCCCGATGACGTCGAGGACATGATCAAGTTCGCCAGCGGCATCGGCCTCGACTGGGCCAGCTTCTCCGTAGCGACCGCCCTGCCGGCCACCGATCTGTACCGCATCGCCCAGGAGCGCGGCTACGTCGATGGGGACTACTGGAAGCAGTACACCATCGACGGTGGCGGCGTGATCCCGCAGCTCGAGACCGAGACCTTCACCGCCGAGCAGCTCCGGGCCTACCGCACCAAGGCCTACATGAACTTCTACCTGCGCCCCGACCTCATCCGCCGCAAGCTCTCGAAGTCGGAGGGCCGCGAGGAGCTGATGGAGATGGCCGGCGGGGCCACGGTGCTCTCGGAGATCGTGAAGAGCACCCTCTTCAAGAAGATCCCCCGGGTCGGCCTCGGCAAGTGGGGCACCGTCTGAGCGTGACGGGGCCCTCCCCGACCTCCGAGACCCCCGCCCCGCTTCGCCTGTGCAGCCTCACGCTGCACCGGTGGCGGAGCGTGACGCCGGGGACCCGGCTGGACTTCGCGCCGGGCATCAATGTGCTGGTGGGGAAGAACGGTACGGGGAAGACGCACCTGCTCGACCTCATCGTGGCGGTGGTGAGGGGGGACTTTCGCCCTTTTGAACGAGACGCCTGTGGCCAACCTGCCCCGGGCCCGGTGAGTCACAGACTGCGCAGCGCTCAGCGCCCGAAGCGCCAGCGGGCGCCGGCGCTCACCAGGGGCCATTGAGGTAGATCGTCGACTGATTTGGGCTACCCACCACCTCGCCGTAGCCGGCCGCCACCTCCAGGCCGAGGCTGCCGGCGTCGCCATTGCCGTGTAGCCAGGTGGCCACGCCGCCGGTCACCCAGGTGGCCCCGGCCTGCCCGGTGCCCCAGTCGACGAAGAGGTCGGTGCGGGCGCCGACGGGCACACTGCCGCGCATGGCGATGCCGCCGAAGGTGAAGGCGCTGCCGGTGCGCTTGCGGGTGTTGCAGCTCGGATCGTAGGACTCGTCGTAGACGCACTCGCTGGAGTCATAGGTGTAGTTGGGCACCAGCACGAAGGTGTTGCGCACCACGAGGTTGAGGCCGTCGCGGGCGCCCAGGCGGGCCTGTTGGGCCACCGAGAAGGCGCGGTCGACGTTGTCGAACTGCATCGACTCGTAGAGGGTGCCCCCGTCTGACACGGCCTCCATCCGGTAATTGGTGACCGACAGGTCTTTGTTCAACCCCGACCCGCCCGCGCCCAGACCCACGCTGAAGAAGCGGTTGTCGAGACCGCCGGCCACCACGCCGGCTACCGAGAGGGGGTTGCCATCCTGGCTCCAGCCCAGGCCGACCGGAGAAAGACGACCCTCCACATACCAGGGCCCGGCGAAGGTCCAGCTCACCCAGGCCTCGTTACCGAAAGCCACTCCCAGCGTGTCGAGCGGCAGCATGGGACGAATCACAAAGCCGGCCTCGCCGAGGCGGTCGAGGCGCGCCGGCGCGAGGACCGAGGTGGGCCCCTCCTCGCTGCGCTCGACGAGATCGCCGGCCGCCACCCGGCTGCCGCGGGAGAGGAGCACGAGGGCCTGGTGATCCTCGATCGCCTGAACCCGCCCATCGCCCACCGCCCGCTCCGCCGTGGTGGACCCTCCCCCCGACAGCCCCGGCACGGCTTCCTGGCGGAGGAAGCGCAGGGGCGAACC
>JBEIQK010000775.1:0-3070 GCA_040376505.1 Alphaproteobacteria bacterium
CAGGGCCAGCAGCGGCAGGGCGAGGGATCGGGTCATCGGGGCCTCCGGCCCGGACCTAGCACGGCGGCGGCGCGGCGGGTGGTTAGGCGGAGCCGCATGTGGTCTCTCCTCCTCCCCCTTGGCCTCCTCAGCCCCGCCGGGGCCGCCCCGCTGGCGATCCCGGCCGGCAGCCTGCAGCAGGGCAGCCAGCGCCCTCCCGATGAGCACCCCCGCACGGTGCAGCTCTCGGCCTTTCGCATCGACGCCACCGAGGTGAGCATCGCCGACTACGAGGCCTTTGTGGCCGAAGGCGGCTACGCCAACGCCGCCTGGTGGAGCGAGGCGGGCAACCGCTGGCGGGCCGAGCACCCCGCCGGGGCCGGCGCGGACCACCGCGCGGCAGGGCGCAGCGCCGATCACCCGGTCGTCGCCGTCACCTTCTACGAGGCCGAGGCCTACTGTCGCAGCCGCGGCGGGGCCCTCCCCACCGAGGCCCAGTGGGAGCGGGCGGCCTGCGGCGAGGGCGGCCGGCGCTTTCCCTGGGGCGACCGCGAAGACGTCGACGCCGCCTGGTATGCCGAGGGCAAGTTTGGCCATCTGGGCTCTGTTCACACCCGGCCGGTCACCCAGGCCGAAGCCAGCCTTCAGTCGCCGTCGGGCGCCCTGCATATGGCCGGAAATGTCTGGGAGTGGACCGCCGACTGGTACCACCGCGACGCCTACCGCCAGGGCCCCACGACCGACCCCACCGGCCCGGCCAGCGGCACCTGGAAGACGCTGCGCGGCGGCAGCTACATGAACCTGGCCAGCTACTGCACCTGCTCGCACCGCGAGCCGGCCCGCCCCGAGCGGGTGGCCTACACCACGGGGTTCCGGTGCGCCTACTCCCCCTGATGCTGCTCGCCTGCGATCCGCAGCCCGCCGCACCCGTTGCGGTGACGGGTGAGGTCGATGGCATGGTGCCCATCCCCGCGGGTGAGGTGATGCTGGGCCCCAACCACCTCCACCCCCTCGGCGGGCCGCCGCCGGGCAGCGGGCCCCCGCCGGGCGGTCGTCCTCCCGGGCCGCCGCCGGGCGCCTCGGCGCCAGATCGAGGCGCGCCGCGGCCCGCCGATCACGCCGCCGGCGGCGCCGAGCGACAGGCGGGGGGCCCGCCGCCGATCGGGGCCCAACCTGGACAGACGCCGGTGCCCGCCAACCCCCAGCCCTGGCAGAGCTTTGGCGGCCAGCAGGTGGAGCGCAAGCGCGTGCAGGTGGCGGCCTTCTGGATGGACCGCACCGAGGTCACCCGGGCCCAGTTCAAGAGCTTCCTCGACGCCACCGGCTACAAGCCGCCCTATGTGATGGAGTCCTGGGCCGACGAGCAGGGCTGGAACTGGACCGAGACAAACCCACCCCCGGGCACCGAAGACCATCCGGTGGTGCTGGTGAACTACTACGACGCCGAGGAGTACTGTCTCTGGGCCGGCAAGCGCCTGCCGAGCGAGGCCGAGTGGCAGCTCGCCGCCCTGGGCCCGGCGAGCGAAGGGCGGGTCTTTCCCTGGGGGGCCGACTACGACGGCGCCCGGCTCAACCACGGCAAGATGGACCAGCCCAACTTTGACGACTCCGACGGCTATCTGTACACCTCGCCGGTGGGCGCCTTTCCGTCGGGCCGCGGCCCCTATGGCCTCGACGACGCTTTTGGCAACGCCTGGGAATTCACCAGCGATCTGCGGGTCGACGCCTGGAGCCAGTACCAGAGCGACGGCCAGGAGCCCAAGAGCGCCGTGCGGGCGCCGATGCCGGGGCTCTACATCGCCGTGCGCGGCGGCGCCTACTTCTTCGACCTCGCCTTCAATCCCGGCGGCGAGCGCAATGAATTCCTGCCTGAGCTCCGCCGCAAGTCCAGCGGCTTTCGGTGCGCCCGATGAAGCGCCTCCTCCCCCGCCTCGGCCTTGTGCTGATGGGCCTCTTCGTCGGGCTGCTGCTGGCAGAGCTCGGCGCGCGCCTCGTGCAGCCGGCGGGCAACGCCGATCTGCTCTTCAACGCCCCCGACGCCAGCCCCTTTGGTCTGTACACCTCCGACCGGGTCCTGGGGCTGGTGCCCACGCCGGGCTTCTCGGCCACGGTGCGCAGCCCCGGCTACGCGGTCGACCTGCGCATCAACGCGCTTGGCCTGCGCGGGCCCGATCCGCTCACCGTCGCGGGGGTGCCGGCCTGGCTGGCGATCGGCGACTCCTTCACGATGTCGGTGCAGGTCGCCGAAGAAGACAGCTTTTGTGGACAGTTGAGCGCCGCCACCGGGCAGATCTTCTGGAACGCCGGCGTGGACGGCTACTCCACCCCCGGCGCCGCCCTGCGCTACGGCCTGCTCGACGAGGCGGTGGGCTCCCGCGGCGCGCTGCTGACCTTCTTTCTGGGCAACGACCTGCACGACAACGCCCGCTGGCCGCAGATCCAGCAAGAGGCGATGAGCAAGCCGGCCGGGCGCCTGATGGGGCCGCCTCCCCTGCCCTTCCCCCAGGGTCTGTTGCTGCGCAACAGCTTTCTGTTCGCCCACTACCGCGTCTGGGCGCGGGCCCAGGCCCTCACAGCCGGCACAGACCCTTCGCTTCAGCGCTGGCGGCACGAGCTGGAGATCTTCACCCGAATGGGCCGCAACGGATTGGAGCGCCTCGCCAACCAGTCCGAGGGCGCCCTGCAGCGCCTCGCCAACGAGACGCGGGCCCGGGGCGACCACCTGATGGTGGCCGTGGCGCCGCCGGCCTTTGTGATCGATCGCAGCCGGGTGCCCAGCACCTTTGGCGTGGTCGGCCTCAACCTCAACGAGGTGGAGCTGGACGCGCCCGGTGCTGCCATCCTCGCCGCCCTGGCCCGCCAGGGCATCGCCGGCTGTGATCTGTCCACGCCGCTGGCCGCCGCCCAGTCCCAGGGCGAGGCCATGTACCTCACCTATGACGGTCACTGGACGCGGGCCGGCCACCGGGTCGTCGCCGAGGCCGTCCAGGCCTGCCTCGCCCGCGAGGGGATGCTGTGAACCTGCGCGCGCTCGCTCTGTGTTGGATGCTGGCCTGTTCGGGCGCGCCGCCGGCGCCGGCTCCCGTCGAGC
>JBEIQK010000608.1:0-4126 GCA_040376505.1 Alphaproteobacteria bacterium
GCCGCCTCCAGCAGGGGTCGGGCGCGCTCCAGGGTGACGGCGCCGGCGGCGGTGAGGCGCACGCCGGTGGTGTCGCGGTGGAGGAGGGGCGCGCCGATCGCGGCCTCCAGCTCATCCACGCCGCGCCGCAGCGCCGAGCGCGCCAGGCCGAGCTGCCGCGCGGCCCCTTGGACCGAGCCCACATCGACGATCTGGACAAAATACTTCAACGATTCGAGGTTCACAGCTTCGCCCGGGGGAGATCCGGGTGGATCGCCGGCGATTCGGTAGCGGATGGCGGCGCGGGGGTCAAATTTCCGACGCGGCGCCTCCCGCGCCGATCAGCCGGTCTCCCAGCGCCCCGCCCGCAGCAGCAGGCGCCGCGGCGCCGGGGCGGGCTCCGCCGCCGGATGGAGCGGATCTCCCGGCAGCAGGATCGCGACAGGGACGTCGTCTCCCAGCGATCCATCGCGCAGCAGGCGCGGCTGGATCGGCTGCAGGTGCCGCGGCGCGGTCAGCAGGGCCTCGATTGGAGACTGAGAGAGCTCCAAGAGACTGTAGAAGGTCGGCGGCGCGAAGAACATGTCGTCGACATGGGCCCGGGCGATCGCCTCGGCCGGGCGCATCCACAGCGACTGCACCGTCTCGCTGAGATCGGGGCTGGCCACCGCGGCCTCGTCGGGGCGCAGGATCGCCAAAAAGAAGCGGGTGTCGAAGCGCTTGGGCTCTTCTTCGGGGGTGATCCACCAGCTCCACCAGCGCAGGCGGCCCAGATCGGCCACCAGGGCGGGGGCGTCGGCGAGGCTGCCGCTGCGGGCGTTCAGAGCCTCGCGCAGGCCGACGGGGGGCTCGCCCTGACCGAGCCAGACGCCGGCTTCCTCCAGGCACTCGCGCAGGGCGGCGACGGCGAAGGCGGCCTCGGCGGCGGGCAGCGCGGGGACGGCGCCGCAGGTGGGCACGCTGGCGTCGGCGGCTTCGACCCGCCCGCCCGGAAAGACCCAGGTGTTGGGAAAGAAGCCGGCGCTGCTGGCCCGGCGCAGCAGGAGCACCTCGGGGCCCTGGGGGCTGGGGCGCAGCAGGAGGACGGTGGCGGCGGGGCGGGCCTCAGCCATGGGCGGCATCTCCACCCCAGGCGGTGATCGCCGAGGCGAGCACATCGACCAGCACGGGGTCGTAGCGGGTTCCCGCCTCGGATCTCAGCGAGGCCAGCACCTCGGCGACCGAGCGGCCCTTGCGGTAGGCGGTGTTGGCCCGCTGGGCGTCCCAGGCGTCGGCGATGGCCAGGATGCGGCTGTAGGGGTGCAGCTCGCCCCAGGAGAGGGTCTTGGGGTAGCCCTTGGCGTTGATGCCGAGGTGATGCTCGAAGGTCACCACGAGGCGGCGGCGCAGCTCGGCGTCGAGGGTGGGCAGGCGGAGCAGCTCGGCCACGCTGCGCGCCGGGTGCGACTGGATCAGGGCCAGCTCGTCGGGCTCCAGCTTGCCGGGGCGCTCGCGCAGGGCCATCGGTACTTCACGCATGCCCACGTCGACGAGCAGGCCGCAGAGCGCCAGATCGATGAGGCTGGCCCGCGGCAGGCCCAGGCGGTGGCCGATGGCGATGGCCAGGATCGCCATGTGTACGGGGTGGCGCAGCTCGTAGGGGAGCACGGCGCGGGGCGTGGCCAGGGCCAGGGCGCGGCGGGGGGTGGCTTCGAGCAGGGTCACGCAGCCCTCGGCCACGTCGGCCAGCTCCAGCATCATGGCCGGCGACACGCCGCGCTTTTGCAGGCGGTCGATCGCGCGCACGCCGCGCAGGTAGAGGCGCAGGGCCTGGAGATTGGGGTCGTGGGCGTGGCCGGCGGCGACGGTGTCTTTGGCGCCGCTGACCACCCGCAGATTGGGCACAGCCGCGGCGGTGAGCTGCTCGTTGATCACGTCGGGGCCGAGGTCGGCGTCGGCGGCGAGCAGCACGGCGAGGAAGGCGTCGAGCTGGGCGCGATCGACGCCGCCGCGCAGGGTGAGGCCGCCGAGGGCGCGCTCGCCCAGAAAGCCGTGCATCTCCTTGAGCAGGGCCGAGACCGAGTCGCCATGGGCCACCGGCGCGCCGAGCACGGTGAGCTGCGTCTCGCCGGTGAAGAAGGTGACCTCGGGCGCGAAGGAGAGCACCTCGTCGGCCATCGCGATCAGCGTGTCGGCGGCGCGCAGGCGGGTGGGGTGGCCCTCGGGGTAGGTCTGGGCGGCGCGCATCAGGTGGGCGACCCGCACGGCGAAGCGCAGGACGAGGGTCTGGACCTGGCGGACGTCGGCGACGCTCATGCGGCACCTCCAAGGATCTTGTGCAGCTCTTCGCGCAGGGCGGGGGTGGTGCGGCCGAGGCGCTCCAGGGCGGCCTTGCCGGGGGGGCCGGCGGCGCGCAGGCCGTAGAGGGCGGCGATGGGCAGGTGGGTGTGGCGGCTCTGGTCGAGGCTGGCGGCGATGCGCTCCAGCTCGGCCACGGCCTTCTCGCGGCCGAGGTTGGCGCTGGCGATGGCCAGGGCGCGCAGCTCGGCGGGCTCACAGCTCTCGTCGGTGGCGGCGTGCAGGCGCTCGGTGATCTGGGGCAGCGAGGCCTCGTCGCGGTAGACCACGAGGTAGCGCAGGGCCTCGGTGCGCACCTCGGCGGCGCTGTCGGAGAGGGCGGCGCGCACCACCTCGCGGGTGCGGGGCGACTGGTGGTCGCGCAGGGCCACCAGCGCGGCCTCGCGCACCGCCTCGCTGGCGCTCTGCACCCGGGCGAGGATGGCTTCGAGCAGCATCGGCTCGGGGCGGCGGCGCAGGACGAAGAGGATGATCGGCGCCACGGCCTCGGGGGCGGAGTTCAGGGCCTCCTTGGCCGAGAGCTTCTCGCGCTCCAGGGTCAACACGAGGCCGTCGGCCAGGGCCTGCCGGACCTCGCGATCGGGGATGGCCATGCCGAGGGCGGCGATGGCGCCGAGGTCCTGGCTGCGGCTCGACGCGCCCAGGGTGAAGAGCAGGCCCGACCAGGCCTTGCCGTCGGGGCGGCGCTCCCAGCCGTAGCGCACGGCCTCGACGGTCTCGGGTGCGATCAGGGCGGCGAGGCCCTCCACCACGCCGGGGTGGCCGGAGAAGCCCGCGAAGGCGTCGCGCTCGGCCAGGGCGAAGATGCGGTGCAGGAGCGGGTTGACCTCTTCGACGGCCCCGACGGTGAGCAGCCGGCGGATGTGCTCGACGAGGCGCTCGACGAGGCGGCGGGCGGCGTCGGCGTCCTTGTGGTTGCGCAGGGTCTCGAAGATCACCTTGCCCAGGCGCAGATCGTCGACGTCCTTGCCCTGGCGCACGAGGTCGAGCTGGCGCTGGAGTTGGGCCAGCTCGGGGCCCTCGCGCAGGGGGGGTGGGTGCTGGCCCTGGCCCCCCAGGGCGGCCAGCTCGTCCATCAGGCCGGCCACCTCCAGCTCGAGCCCGCCGGCCTCGTCCTGGATCTCGGTGGCGCCCAGCCGACGGATCAGCCGGCGCACCATCTCGTCGGGGAGTACGTCGTCATCGTCATCGCCGACGACGTCGCGGTTGGCCAGCTCGAGGTGGATGTTGTCAAAGCCCATCCGCCAGGCCCGCGCCTCCAGGTCTTCGTCCAGGGCGGTGCGGTGGGTCCAGTCCATCGTGAGCAGGCGGCCGAGGCTGGCCAGCTCGATGGGGCGGGCGTTGGGCTCGATGGTGATGAGCCGCAGGCCCTGGGCGAAGAGGCCTTCGACCATCTGCCGGGAGATGAGGTCGGCGCCGGCCACCTCGACGTGGTTGTAGGTGAGCGCGCGGGGCTGCAAGCCGAGCTGGATGGGCACGCCGCTCTGCAAGGCCTCCGCGGTCTGGCTGGCGAAGAGCTCGGCCTGGTGCTCACCTTCGGGGCTGTCCATCCGGCCCTGGCGAGCGAGGCTGGTGAGCGCCAGCAAGCGGTTCACGAGGCCACGGATGAGCTCGACCTCGGCGCCGCGGGCCTGGGGGCTGTGGGGTTCCGCCAACCTGCACCTCCTGGAGGGGGCGCCGCGGGGGTCCGCCGGCGCGGGGGCAATGTAGCCAGGAGCGAGGGCGCGGGCCGCTCCCATGGGGTTGTGGTGGGGGAGGAAGGTGGGGTTGGGGGGTCGCGGGGGCTACATGCCAAAGCCGGTGAGGAAGA
>JBEIQK010000814.1:0-2873 GCA_040376505.1 Alphaproteobacteria bacterium
GGCGGCACTGTTTACCTCAAGCCCCGCGACGTGGAGGGCGTGTCGCTGCCCACCCTCGCCGAAGAGGTGCACGACGCCTTCTACGCGATGACCGTGCCCCAGGGTGCGGAGTCGGTGACGATCACCACCGGCGGCGAGGGCCCGGTGACCCTCTACGGCATCGTGATGGAGACCCAGGGCCCCGGCGTGGTCTGGGACAGCTTTGGCGTCGCCGGCGCCAGCACGCGCTCGATGAACCGCCAAGGGCGCGGCCACGCCATCCGCCAGATCCGCCGCCGGGCGCCCGATCTGATCGTCTACCAGATGGGCGGCAACGAGCTCGGCTACCCGAGCGTGAAGACGGGGGGCGGCGAGAAGTACAAGGAGTCCTACAAGGCCCTGGTCTCCCGCCTGCGCGAAGGGGCGCCCAGCGCCTCCTGCCTGCTCATCACGCCCCTCGATCAGGGCGAGCGCTACCGCAACACGATTCAGTCGAAGCCGGCCCTCGACAACATGATCCGCGTGCAGCGGGCGGCGGCCCAGGAATTGGGCTGCGCCTTCTGGGATGCGCGGGAGGCGATGGGCGGGCCGGGCTCGATGGCGCGCTGGTTGAACCGCAAGCTGGCCTGGGGCGACCTCTTCCATCTGACCGATCAGGGGCTCACCATCATCGGCCACACCCTGGCGGATGCGATGCTGCTGGCCTTTGATCAGTGGATCGTCCGCCACCCCGAGGCGGCCAACGCGGTGGCCAGCCCCGACTCGGGCGGCGTGGACGGTCAGAGCGGCTGAGCCTCCAGAACGGTCCGAACAGAGGAGGAGGGGGCGCAATCAGGCCCCGCGCAGAAAGAGCTGGCGGCCGTTCACCACGGGGTTGTCAGCCCAGATCCGGTCTTCCCAGCTTCGGCCGGGGCGCTGGTCGAAGATCAGCAGCCAGCCTTGCTTCTCGCCCAGGCTGTCGAGGTAGCCGCAGAGCTGCTCAATGCCCTCCGCACGCACCCGCTCCAGGCTGCGGTGGGCCGGCGGCACCCGCTTGAGCTCGATGACAAAGCGCTCGCCGCCATAGCTCACCACCAGATCCACCCGCCCGCGGGCGGCGGCGTACTCCCGGTGAACCGTCCCGCCGCCGTTGATCACCCGCTGGAGGAAGCCCATGAAGGCGAGGTGAGGCAGGGCTTCGAGGTAGCCAGGGTCGGCATTCTCGAAGAGGATGACGGCATTTTCGCGCCACCAGTCCAGGAATGCGGAGACCAGGGCCGCCATGTCGAGGCCGCCGTCGGGGCGCTGCCAGCGCCAGCGCGGGCGGGGCAGGTTCTCCTGAATGTTCAAGGAGAGCTGCCGGGCCAGCACCTCGCGGTAGATCGGGTTGGCGATCTCGGCGCCGTCGTGGCCGCGCACCACAAGGCCCATGTCGCGCACATACTGGAAGTCATCGGTGTCGTATACGATACCCCCTTCTCCCACCACGATGCTCTGTACGATCGCCGCCACCCGCGGCTCCCGCAGGCGCTCGGCCAGACTGTCCAGGTGTGTGGTGCGCGAGAGGATCAGCGCCTCTTTGGCCTCGTCGATCGCAGCGGCGGTGATGGCCACCGACCGATCGGTCACCCGCTCCATCGTGGCGATGCGCGCCAGGGCGTTCACCAAAAAGGGCTGCCCGGCGGTCCAGTCGAAGGCCCGGTCGACCGCCTCGGGCAAAAAGGACTGACCGCTGTCGGCCGTGTGCTGGGCGTACAGGCGGCCCACCTCGTCGCGGTTGAAATTGCGCAGGGTGATGCTGGCGGCCTTGATGTTGAAGGGGCTGCCCGGGTTGACGGCGGCGCCTCCCTTGGCCGCGGCGAGGTAGTCGCGCAGGTCGCGCATGCCGATGAGGCCGATGGAGACGGGAAAGCGCCCCGGCCCGCGGTCCATGAAGCCGGCCCGGAGCTGGCGGAGCAGGCTCACCAGGGGGTGGCCGCGCAGCACGTCGGCCTCGTCAAGCAGCAGGACGATGCTGCGGTCGGGCAGCGCGGCGCTCCAAGCGCCCAGGTAGCCGGCGAGGCGGGTGCCGGGCTCGCCGCGAATCCACGGGCCCGGATCGGGCGGGCGGTCGCCCTCGGGCAGGTGGATGCGCCCGGCGCGCTCCAAGGCCCGCAGCCAGATGGGCTCGACCTCCTCGACGCTCTCAAAGCCCTGGCTCTCCTCCAGGGTGGCCCAGAGCCCCACATGCCCCATCCCGCGCAGGCGCTCGGCGAAGGCCCGCATCGCCGTGGTCTTGCCGGTCTGCCGGGCGGCGTGCAGCACGAAGTACAGCTCCTGCTCCACAAAGGGCAGCAGGTCAGGCAGCCGCTCTTCGGGGCCGAGCATGTAGTGGCGACGGGTGTCGCAGGGGCCGGTTGTGTTGAAGTAGCGCGGCATGGGGCGCCCTAACGTGAGGTCGATCCGGCGGCCGGCGCGGGCATCAGGGGCGGGCCATCATCGCCACAAAGAAGGGCCGGTCCTCCTCGGAGAGGGCGGCGGCGGCGGCCTCGGCGCGGGCCTGCCAGTCGGCGGTGTCGCGGCCGGCGAGGCGGAGGGCGCGCACCATCGCCTCGGCGACGCAGGCCAGATCGAAGGGGGTCTCACCGGGCAGCCCGGCGGCGCTTTGCGCGGCGAGGGCCTCGGCCTGGTGCTGCGCCAGCGCGGCCTGCCCAAGGCTGCCGTGCACAGAGGCGAGGAGGTGGCGGGCGCGCTGCTCTTCGAGGGCTCCGCCGGCCTGCTGCCAGTGCAGGAAGGCAGCGCCGGCGAGGTAGAGCATCCGGGCGTCCTCCTCGGGGCTGCGGGTGGGCTGCTCCAAGAGGTCCCAGGCGGCGTTGTTGAAGCGGACGGCGAGGGCGCGGTGAGGGGTGGTGTCGGGGTTCAAGGCAGGCTCCGAA
>JBEIQK010000489.1:0-5009 GCA_040376505.1 Alphaproteobacteria bacterium
CGCAGGAGGCGCGCCACCCGGAGGGCCGCCAGCCGGGGGAGCGCCGGCCGGCGGGCCGCCCGCGGGAGGTGCGCCCGCTGCAGGGGCCTCACCGGCCACCGGCGCCGGCGTCGGCGTCCCGACGGCGGGCTCCGCGGCGTGCTCGGCGGCGAGCAGCTTCTCGACGGTCATGCCCACCTTGGAGCCGCCCTCGAACATCGAGCCCGTGATGCCCGCGTCGTAGCGCTTCTCCGTCATGGCGTAGGCCTCGTCGGGGAGCGGGATGTAGCCGGCCTCTTTGACCAGGCTGGCGCCCGAGCGCATGAAGAAGTGGATGAAGGAGCCCACCTCCTGCCGCGCCGCCGCCGACTTGGCGACGTAGAGGAAGAGCGGGCGGGAGAGCGGCTGGTAGGTGCCATCGCGCACCGTCTCGGGGCTCGGCGTGATCGGGCCCGCGCCGTTGTCGGCCACGCCGTCGTCCACCGGCACCACCTTGAGCTTGTCGCGGTTTTGATCGTAGTAGGCGTAGCCGAAGAAGCCGAGCGCGTTGACATCGTTGCTCACGCCCTGCACCAGCACGTTGTCGTCTTCAGAGCTGGTGTAGTCGCCGCGGCTGCTGTGCTCTTTGCCCACCACAGCCTGGGTGAAGTAGTCGTAGGTGCCGGAGTCCACGCCCGCGCCGAAGAGGTTGAGCGGGGCGTCGGGCCAGCCCTTGCGCACGTCGCTCCACTTCTTGACCTTGCCCTGGGCCTCGGGCTCCCACATGGTCTTCAGCTCGGCCAGGGTGATGGCGTCGATCCAGGTGGCCTTGGGGCTGACCGCGACGGTGAGGCCGTCATAGGCCACCGGCAGCTCGATGAACTCGATGCCGGCCGCCTTGCAGGCCTCGACCTCGCTGGCCTTGATGGGGCGCGAGGCGCCGGCCATCGCGATCTCACCGGCGCAGAGCTTCTTGAAGCCGCCGCCCGTGCCGCTCACGCCGATGGTGACCTTCTGGTTCTCATTGGCCTTCTGGAACTCTTCGGCCACGGCCTCCATGATCGGGTACACCGTGCTGGAGCCATCAATCGCGATGGGAGCGCCGGCCGCCGAGGGCTTGGGCGGCTGGTTGCCCCCTTCGACCGGGCGCGGGGCCTCGGCGGGGCGTTCGCTGCAGGCGGCCAAAGAGAGCGAGACCAGGAGGGCGAGACGCATCGAAGCTCCTCATCGCGGCGGTGCGCGACCGACAGGGACGCCCCGCCTATTGACCAACTGTGGCAAGCGTGTGGCAAAACCGGCGATCACTCCTCTCCGGCGCCGCCTTCGATCACCCCATCGGGCAGGCTGAACCAGAAGATCGATCCCTTCGGCCGCCCCGCCTCCACCCCCACCGCCCCGCCCATCGCCTCGACGAGGTGCTTGACGATCGCGAGGCCCAGGCCGGTGCCGCCCAACTCGCGGGAGCGGCCGGCGTCGACCCGGTAGAAGCGCTCGAAGAGCCGCTCGCGGTGGCGCGGCGGGATGCCCGGCCCATCGTCGACGATCTCGATGCGGCGCTGGTCTGCCACCCGTACGCCCCCGCGGATCTGGATGTTCCCTCCCTCGGGGGTGTACTTGACCGCATTGTCGATCAGGTTGATGAAGACCTGCTCCAGGACGTTCGGATCGGCCCGCACCACCACCTCAGGATCGAGCAGCACAGCGATCGTGTGCCGCCGCGCCCGGGCCCGCTCGTCGAGCGAGGTCAGGGCGTCCTCCGCCACGCCGCGGGCCGCGACCGGCCGGGTGTGAATGCGAAAGCTGCCCGCCTCCACCCGCGACAACGTGAGGAGATCGGCCAGCAGCAGCCCCAGGCGGTCGCTCTGCCGCAGGATGTTGGCGGCGAGCCGGCTCGCCACCTCGGGCTCATCCAGGGCGCCGTCGCACAGCGCCTCGGCGCTGGAGCGGATCACGCTCACCGGCGTGCGCAGCTCGTGGGAGACGTTGGCCACGAAGTCGCGCCGGATCGTCTCCAGGCGGCGCACCGCTGTGACATCGCGCAGCACCATCACCGCGCCGCCGCGATCGCGGGAGCGGGCCGTCGCCAGGATCCGCCGCTCTGGCCGGTGCAGGGTGGCCGCCAGCTCCACCTCGACCTGGCCCGGCTGGCCGGTGCAGGCCTCCTCGGCGAGCTCCAGCAGCGCGGGGTTTCGGCAGAGCTCTTCAAAGGCCACTTGGTCGAGAGGCCGACCCTCGCCCACCAGCTCGCGAGCGGCGCGGTTGACCAGCAGCAGCTTGCCGTTGGCGTCCAGCGCGATGATGCCGTCGCCCAGGCTCTGCAGCACGTCATCGAGCTCGCGGCGGGCTTGGGCCACATCGCGCACCGCGGCCCGAAGCTGCACCGCCATGCGATCGAAGGAGCCGGCGACCCCGGCCAGCTCGACATCTTCGGGGAGCGGGCCCGCCGCGTCTCCGCCCTCGGCGCTGGCCCGCACGCGATCGACCAGCGCGCGCACCGCCGCCTGGAGCTGGCGCCCCCACAGCACCAGCGTGAGGCCATGGGCGCCCAGGATCAAGGCCGCACCGAGCCACACGCCGGCGATGAGCGTCATCACGAGGCCATCGCGGTCGGCGCCGCCCAGCCCCGGGGGCGACCACCGCCACAGGCGCAGGCTCAGCAGCAGCGCCCCGCTCACCACCCCACCCACCAGGACGGCGCTCAGGCGCATCGGCCACAAGCGGGTCATCGGGCAGCCGGCATCAGGAGAGCCGCTCAGGCCGCTCGGCGAAGCGGTAGCCCACGCCGCGCAGGGTCTCGATGTAGTCGCCGGCCTCGCCCAGCTTGCTGCGCAGGCGCTTGACCTGCGTGTCAACCGCCCGCTCGGTCACCATGCCCACATCACCCCAGACGCTCTCCACGAGCTGATCGCGCGACTGCACGCGCCCCCGCCGCTGAAAGAGGGCGTCGAGCAGGCGCAGTTCCATCGCCGTCAGCTCGACCTCGACCTCGCCGACCCACACGCGGTGGGCCTCGCGGTCGATGCGCAGGCTGCCGAAGACCGTGATCGGCCGCACCTCGGCAAGGCTCTCGGCGCCGTTGCGGCGCAGCACCGCGCGGATGCGCAGGAGCAGCTCGCGGGCCGAGAAGGGCTTGACGACGTAGTCGTCCACCCCCACCTCAAAGCCCATGACCCGATCGAGCTCTTCGCCGCGCGCCGTCAGCATGATCACCGGCATGCCCGCGGTGGCCGGCTCTGCCTTCAAGCGCCGACAGACCTCGATGCCCGACAAGTCGGGGAGCATCACGTCGAGGAGCACCAGGCCCGGGAGCGGCTCACGCTGGGCCTGGGCCAAGGCCTCGACCCCATTGCTCGCGGTGCGAACGACAAAGCCCTCTTTGCGCAAGGTCCAGCCCAGCGCGTCGGTGAGATCGACCTCATCGTCGACCAGGAGGATGATCGGCGCCATCTGCCTTCCCTCCCGCACCGGGCCTGCCATGGCCGACCTGAGGGGTGTTCTCAAGCACGACCCGCTGCGCTACCTGGGGCCCGACAGCGGGGCTCGCACTAACCACCTCCCCCCGCGCCGTCCCGATCCGCGATGATCCCCGAACCCGTGCTCCCTGCCTGGGCCCGCGAGCTGAAGCTCCGCTACGTCTCGGGCGAAGCCAGCATGTTCCTGCTGCACGGCAATGTGCGCGATCTCTACGGCTGGACCGAGGCCGACGGGCGCACAACCTACCTGCCGCTGCGCGCTTACCTCGAGCGCTTTCTCGGCCGCTCCAAGGATGTCGTCGCCACCTACAATGTGAGCGAGGGGGTCACCTTCCCCGACAAGCAGGTCGAGCGGCGCTTCCTCGCCGCCGCCACCGCCCAGGAGCAGCTCCGCGGTCGCGGGCCCCGCACCAGCCTGCCGGTTGGGCTCGACGACACCCTGCAGCTCCTCGAAGAGATGGTGTTGAACCCGGCCAACCGGATCGCGGTGATCCTCGACTACATGGAGATGATCGCCCCCAATGGCGACCTGTCCTTCATGGGCGAGGCCGACAAGTCGAACCTCGTCACCCTCCTGCGCTGGACCCACGATCCGCTGTTGCTGCAGACCGACAACATCGTGATCATGGTCGCCGAGAACATGGCCGACGTGCAGCGCCGCCTCGTCGCCAGCGCCCAACTGGCGCCGATCGCCCTGGCCCTGCCCGACGAGGCCGAACGCCTCGCCTTTCTGACCCAGAGCGACCGCGCCGGAATCAAGGTGGAGGTCGACGACAGCGCCCTCGCCAAGATCACGGCAGGCCTGTCGCTCTTGCAGGTCCGGGGCCTCTTCCGGCGGGCCAAGGAGTCCGGCGAGCCGATCACCTTCAAGGTGGTGAGCGCCCGAAAGAAGGCGATCATCGAGCAGGAGTGCCACGGCCTCGTCGAATTCGTCGCCCCGGAGCACGGCTTTGAGCATGTCGGCGGCATGGACCGCCTCAAGGCCGACCTGATGAAGGTGGCCACCGCCATCAAGAAAGGCCACACCCACCGCGTGCCGATGGGCATCATCTTTGTCGGGCCGATGGGCACCGGAAAGACCTTCCTGGCCGAGGCCTTCGCCGCCGAGAGCGGGCTCACCTGCCTCAAGTTCAAGAACTTTCGTGAGAAGTGGGTCGGCAGCACCGAAGGCAACCTCGAGAAGATCCTCCAGGTCGTCGACGGCCTCGGCTACGTGCTGCTGATCATCGACGAGGCCGACCGCAGCATGGGCTCGGCCAGCGATGGCGACGGCGGCACCTCCAGCCGGGTGATCGCCCGGCTCAAGGAATTCATGAGCGACACCAGCCACCGCGGCCGGGTCGTGATCCTGATGATGACCAACCGCCCCGACAAGCTCGACGTCGACCTCAAGCGCCCCGGCCGCTTCGACCTCAAGATCCCCTTCTTCTTCCCCGAGACCGCCGACGAGCGCGCCCGGATCCTCGAGGCCGTCCTGCGCAAGACCCGCACCCGCACAGCACCCGCGATGTCGGTCACCGCAGCCGCCGCGGCCACCGAGGGCTACTCGGCCGCCGAGCTCGAAGCGGTGATGCTGGC
>JBEIQK010000553.1:0-4491 GCA_040376505.1 Alphaproteobacteria bacterium
GGCGGCAACCTCTGCGTGCTGGCCTCGCTCTGCGGGACGCCCCACGCCCTGCAGGCGGCCGGCTCCATCCTCCTCATCGAGGACATCGGCGAGCCGCCCTACAAGATCGACCGGCTGCTCCGCCAGCTCCAGGCGAGCGGCGCCCTCGACGGGGTCGTGGGCGTGGCGGTGGGAGAGCTCACCGGCTGCGCGCCGCCAGCGGGGGCGGACTGGACGGTGCAAGACATGTTGATCGAGGTGCTGCAACCCCTCGGTGTGCCCGTGGTGGTGGGTCTCCCCGTCGGGCACGGCCGCGAAAACCACTGTTTTTCGTTGGGCGCCCAGGCCCGCCTGCACGAAGGGGGCCTCGATGTGGCAAACCGTTGACCGCCTCCTCGATGAGGGACTGGAGCAGGGCCTCTTCGCCGGGGTGGCGATGGTGGTGCGCACGCCGGAGCGCGAGGCCTTCTTCGCCGCCCGCGGCCAGGCCGAGCTGCGGCCGCGTCGCCGCCCGGTTCGCCCCGACACCGCCTGGGATCTGGCCAGCCTCACCAAGGTGCTGGGCACCACGCCGCTCTGCCTCGCGATGGTGGGCCAGGGCTTGCTCTCGCTCGACGCGCCGGTCACCGACTGGATCCCCGACGCGCCGGCGGGCGTGACGGCCCGCCACCTGCTCCAGCACAGCAGCGGCCTGCCGGCCTGGGCGCCGCTTTGGCAGACGATCGAGGCCGAGGGCCACACCTGGGGCTCGGCGGTGGCGCGGTCGCGGATGAGCCAGCTCGCCCGCAGCGCGCCGCTGGAGGCCCCGCCGGGGCAGCGCCACCGCTACTCCGACCTCGGCTTTCTGCTCCTGGGCGAGCTGCTCGAACGGGCGGGGGGCGACCGCCTCGATCGGCTCTGGGAGCGCTTCGTGCGCGCCCCGGCCCACCTCGACCTGCGCTGGGGCTGGCCCGAGGCGGCGGCCACCGAGGACTGTCCGGCCCGCGGGCAGGTGGTGGTGGGCCATGTCCACGATCTCAACGCCGCGGCGATGGGCGGGATCGCGCCCCACGCCGGCCTCTTTGGCTCGGTGCGCGGCGTGGCGGCGGCGGTGGCCGTGCAATTGCGGTCCTGGGCCGGCGAGGCCCGCGTGCTGGAGCCCGCTTTGGTGCAGGAGGCCTTCTCAGCGCCGGGGCCGGGGAGCCACCGCCTGGGCTGGGATGGGGTGACGCCGGGGGCCTGCTCCGCCGGGCCGCGCTGGCCCCTCGATGGGGTGGGCCACCTTGGCTTTACCGGCTGCTCGATCTGGACGGCGCCGCGGTCGGGGGTGGCGGTGGTGCTGCTGAGCAACCGGGTGCACCCCGAGATTGAAGGCGGGGCCGTGCCAAACGCGCCGCTCTCGCCGCGCTACCAGGCCTTTCGGGCCCTGCGACCGGCCCTGCACACGGCGGTGGTGGATGCCCTGGAGGCCGAGGGCGCCCTGCTCACCTGAACAGACTCAGTCGGCCACCACCCGCGACTCGACGAGCACCCGATCGATCTCCTCGCCGGCGGCGGTGGACACCACCACCTCGACGGTATGATCGCCCCAGCCCTCGGGAGCGAAGATGAGGGCGAAGTTCTCGTGGGTCGCCGGCGCGATGGTGGCGCTGTAGGGCTCCAAGGAGAAGGCCACCGCCAGGGTGCCCTCCACGGCGAGGGTGACCGATCCGGCGCCCTGCCCCGTGTTGCGCACGCTGATCAGCTCTTCGGCGACCTCGCCCACCTGCACCTCATCGAAGTCGAGCAGGGTGGGGCTCACCTCCAGCTCGCTGGCGGTGGCGGCGGGCGCCTCCTGCGCGGCGAGGTCGGCAGGAGTGGCGGCGCAGGCAGGGAGGAGGAGCAGAAGGAAGGCTGGGCGCATCGGGGTCTCCGCGAGGCACTCTACACCGAAGAGGGGAGGGGATGCCCGCCGCGAAGAGGCAGGCTAAGCCGGGCCCATGCCTGAAGAACGCGCCCCCATCCCCCGCGCCCCCGACGGCGACGCTGGCAGCTCCCGCTGGTTCGAGCAGGCGCCGCCCGAGCTCCAGAGCCGGCCGCGCCCCCGCGAGGTGGTCGAGCAGCTTTGGGTCCGCTGTCCGGCTTGCAAAGAGGTCCTCTACAAAGAGCACCTCGCCACCACCTGCCAGGTCTGTCCGCGCTGCGGCCACCACATGCCGGTGGACTACCGCGATCGCCTGCAGCTCCTCGTCGACGCCGACAGCTTCGAGCGCTTTGACGCCGGGCTGGCCCCGGTCGACGCGCTCGGCTTCGTCGACTCCAAGAGCTACAGCAGCCGCCTCACCCGCACCATCGCCGCCACTGGCGAAAACGACGCCTACGTCGCTGGCGCGGCCCGCATTGACGGCATCCCCGTGCAGATCGGCAGCTTCAACTTCGCCTTTATGGGCGGGTCGATGGGCTCGGTGGTGGGCGAGCTGATCACCCGCCAGATCGAGCGCGCGCTGCATCTGCGCCAGCCGGCGATCATCATCTCGGCCTCCGGCGGGGCGCGCATGCAAGAGGGCGTGCTCTCGCTCATGCAGATGGCCAAGACCTCGGCGGCGCTGGCCCGGCTGCGCGACGAAGCGAAGATGCCCTACATCTCGATCCTCACCAACCCCACCACCGGCGGCGTGGCGGCCAGCTTCGCGATGCTGGGCGACCTCATCTTCGCCGAGCCCAACGCGCTGGTGGGCTTCGCGGGGCCGCGGGTCATCGAGCAGACCATCGGCGCTGCCTTGCCGCCGGGCTTTCAAACCAGCGAGTACCTGCTCGAACACGGCATGATCGACGCCATCGTGCCCCGCGGCGAGCTGCGCAGCATGCTGGCCCGCAGCCTCCGCCTGCTGCTGGATCGGGTGTGACCGAGCACCCGCTGCTGAGCCGGCTGTCGCGCTTCGGCGTCCGTCTGGGCCTCGAGCGCATGCGCAGCTTCTTGCACTTCTTGGGCGATCCCCACCTGCGCTGCCCGGTGGTGCATGTGGCCGGCACCAACGGAAAGGGCAGCGTGGTGCGCATGGTGGCGCACATCCTGGGCCACGCCGGCTACCGGGTGGCCACCACCATCTCGCCGCACCTGCAAGCGGTGAACGAGCGGATCACGGTGGGCGGCGAAGACATCGCCGACGCCGACCTCACGGCCCTGCTGAACGAGCTTTCCGAGGCCCGCACCGCCTGGGCCGAGGCCAACCCCGAGTTGGGCGTGGACCCCGACGCGGCGCTCACCTACTTTGAGCTGGTCACCGCCGCCTTCTTCCTGCACACCGCGCGCTCGGGGGCCGATGTGGCGGTGGTGGAGGTGGGCATGGGCGGCCGCCTCGACGCCACCAACGTGGTGAGCCCGCTGGTGAGCGTGATCACCAGCATCTCCCTCGACCACACCGAGCAGTTGGGCGATGACATCGCCAGCATCGCCGCCGAGAAGGCCGGCATCATCAAGCCCGGCGCGCCGGTGGTGGTGGGGCCGCTGGCGCCGGCGGCCTTGTCGGTGATCCGGGCCATCGCCCACGAGCGCGGCGCCCCCCTCCTGCGGCCCGAGGCCGAGTACCGGGTGAACCCGCGGGGATCCACCTTCTCGTGGAGCTGCGGCGAGCGCAGCCTGACCGGGCTCTCGGTGGCCCTGGCCGGTGACCACCAGATCGAGAACGCCGGGGTGGCGCTCACCGCGGTGGCCACCCTGTCCGAGGTGCTGCCGGTCTCCGACGAGGCGATGCGCCAGGGGCTGCTCACCGTGCGGCACCCCGGCCGCCTGGAGCGCCTCGCCCCCAACCTGCTGGTGGACTGCGCCCACAACCCCGACGGGGCCTGGCGCCTCGCCGCCTACCTGCGCACCCTGCCCTGGGATCAGCCCCGCACCTTGCTCTTCGGCATGTCGGGCGACAAAGACACCCGCTCGGTGCTGGGCGCCCTGGCCCCCTATGTCGACAAGGTGGTGACCACCCGCGGCAGCCATGTGCGCGCCGCCGATCCGGCCGAGCTGGCCCGGCGGGTGGAGGGCTGCAGCGTGCCCATCGAGATCGGCGGCCCGATCGAGGTGGCGCTGCCGGCCGCCCTGGCCGGCGGTGGGCTCGTGATCGTGGCGGGCTCGGTCTTCCTCGCTGGGGCTGCGCGAGAGCTGTACGGCGCCTCGTGAACGGGCTGCTGGCCGCGCTCCTCGCCGTCGAGGGCCTGGAGCTGCGCGCCGATCACCTCTGGGCCGACGCGGCCACCCTGGCCGGGGAGGGCGGCGTGGTGCTGATCCTGCCCGAGGGGCGGGTGGAGGCGGCGGGCTTCTCCTACGATCGGGCCAGCGCCACGCTCCGGCTCGTGGAGGGCCGCTACACAGCGGAGGGCCTCACGGTGGACTTCGGCGCCGCCAGCCTCGTTCTGCCCGATGGCGAGGCTCTCCTCGTCGAGGCCCGCCTGGCGGGGGAGGGCATCGGGCTGACTGCGCAGACGCTGCGCCGGAGGGAGGCCGGCGGCATCGCGGCCACCGGCGTGGTGGCCACCCGCTGCGACTGCGAACGGCCGCCC
>JBEIQK010000864.1:0-2652 GCA_040376505.1 Alphaproteobacteria bacterium
AGGGGCCGATCTCCTCGCCCCTCGCCCGCTTGCCAGCGAGCTGAAAGGCGTCGAGGGCGGCCAGCAGGTTGAACAGGCCGCAGCCGCAGGCCAGGACCAGACTCCCGACCAGGATGATCGCCGCTTTGGTGCGCTGACCCAGCGCCCACTGGCCCCAACCCGGCACCAGGAGGCTGCGGAGGGCCGCAGCGGTCGGCCCAGGGGGGGGTTCCAGCGCAGGTGTCGGAGAATTTGTCACGTTGACCCTCTGGGAAGCGAGGCACCAGCGGAGTATTCCTCCGACAAGGAGCCTGCCATGTCCTCCCGCGCCCGTGCCCAGACCGCCGCCCCCTCCACCGATACACCCGCCGCCGAGCGGGCCCCCAAGCGCCCCACCGGCCTTGGCGCCCTCACGCGGCCCGCCGGGGGCAACGCGATGGCCCAGGAGGCGCTCGCGGCCGCCCAGAAGGGCGGACAGGTCGGCGGCTACAAGGGCGACTGGGGCGCCTTTGTTCGCCGGATGGAGCGCTCCTACCAGACCTCCTTCGCCGACGTGAAGCTGATCCCCGGCGAGGCCGGCGTGGCGGCAGGCGCCGTGGCCACCACCAAGGGCAGCGAGGTCCACGTCGGCGACACCTTCGGTGAGCTCGAAGAGGGCAAGCAGGACGAGGTGCTGGCCCATGAGCTGGCCCATGTGGTGCAGGCCAAGGGCGGCGAGGGCGATCCCACCGCCGAGGCGCCCCCACCCAGCGGCGAGGGCGGCGGCGGCGGCGATCCCGAGGCCGACGCCCACCAGTCGGCGGCCCGAGCCCTGGCCGTCGGGGTGTCGGCCCCCACCGAGACCGTGGCCCCCGGCAGCGCCAACAACTTCGGCCTCTCCGACATCGGCGGCGCGATCGTCGGCGGGGCCACCGCGGTGGGCGGCGCCGTTGTCGACGGGGCCACCGCGGTAGGCGGCGCCGTTGTCGACGGGGCCACCTATGTGGGCGGCGCCATCGCCAGCGGCGTGATGGCGGTGGTCGACTGGGGCCTCGATCAGATCAACTCGGCCGCCGATCTGGCCACCTACATCGCCGCCGTCGGCGAGGGCGCCGCCCGGCGGATCATCGATCTGCTCGCCCAGCACAAGCTTGAGATCCTGATCACCTTCCTCACGGCCAATCCGGCGAGCGGGCTGCTGGTCTACATCCTCCGCAAGCTGCCGGCCAATCGCATCGCAAGCTGGATCGCCAGCATCGATCTGAACACCCTCGCCGCCGTGGTGCGCAAGGTGGCCGCCGCTGGCGCCCTGCTGGTGATCGTCACCGGCCTGATGGCGCTGGGCGCCTCGCTGGGCCCTCTGTTCAAGATCCTCGGCGGGCCCACCCTGACCCTGCTGTGGTCAGCGGCCCCGGCGGAGATGAAGGCCTGGATGCGCAATTTCCTGGTCCAGAACTGGCCCGAGGGGCTCGGTCTGGAGCTGGATGGCGCCATCGGCGCCACCTTCGGCTACCCCGTCTACCTCGGCGCCGAGGCCTTCTTCAGCGTGGCCCACGTCCCGCAGGGCACCTTCAAGCTGCGTCGCGGCGGCGTGATGCGGGTGGCGGCCGACACCGGCGTGGGGGCCGGCGGCTTTGTGGGGATCGGCGGCGGCGGCGGCGGCGGCGGGCGCGGACAGGGCGGTGGGACGCAGGGTCAAGGCGGCGGGCTCGGCATCGGCGCCGAGGCGGGGGCGCAGGCCCAGGCCGGCGTGAAGATGACCGTCATTCAGGAATTCGCATTTCCCATCGTCGACGACGCCACCTTCCTCTCCTTTGTGTTGACGGTCATGCAAGCCGACACCAGCGGCTCGATGGCCCTGCTCGGTATGTTCACGCCCGAGCTGCAGCGGGTCAATCCCCAGTCCTACAACACCAGCAACAAGTTCGAGGTCAAGGGCTACGCCGAAGGCAACGCCGCAGCCTCGGCCGGGCTGCGAACCGGCGGCCCGAACACCCAGGAGGGCGGCGGCACCTGGACCACCCAGACCGGCGCCCGCGACACGGGCTCGGCCAACTGGTGGCAGCGCTGGATGTCGGTCGGCATCTTCGCGCGACTGACCGCCGATGCCGGCGTGGGCATTGAGCAACAAAACAAGGCCTTTGGCCAGGACGCCCAGGGCCAGCGGGTGCCCACCCAGATGGAGGTCTCCGTCTACGGAGAAGGCAGCGCGGCAGCCAGCATTGTTCACAAGATCCCGGTCCTCTCCGCGGCCCTGCCGCAGCTCCCCGCCTTTGACGGCGGGGTGGGCATCCGGGTGAAGTGGAACCTCACCGGTACCCCCACCGCCACCGAGCCAACGATCTCCGAGCCCACCTGGCAGGTCTACGCCAAGACCGGCGAGATGGACCGCTACCAGGGCGCGGCCAGCGAGACGGCGATCGGCATTGGAAATCTGTCTTCGGCCACCTTCGCCAGCGTCGAGGGCTTTTTGTCGAGCATCCAGGGCTCGACCGACTTCAAGCGCCGCTTCTCGCTCGGCGGGGCGCTCGGCCGCAAGTACATCAACGCCGCCAACCGCCAGGGCGCCTTCTCGGCCATGCTGCCCGCCGAATACCGCAGCTACGGCTTTCGCATCGAGGGCTACCTCGATCTGGAGTCCTCGATCTCTGCCGATCAGGTGCGCAGCATCTTCCGGGAGATCATCGCGCTGTC
>JBEIQK010000313.1:0-7081 GCA_040376505.1 Alphaproteobacteria bacterium
AGGCGCAGATCGCCGCCCTCAACCAGCGCCTCACCGACCCCGCCGTGTGGAAGGCCGGCGGCGATGGCAGCGCGCTCACCGCCCAGGCCGCCGCGCTCACCGCTCAGGTCGAGGCCGCCTATGCGCGCTGGACCGAGCTCGAAGAGAAGTCCGCCCGCCGCTGAGGCAGCGATCTCGATCTGAAAACTTCAGGGGGGGGTTGACGACAATCCGACAAAGGATAGGGGAGGGGTGCCGGTTGGGATCGACTCCGCTGCGCTGCCGCGACCTTTCTTCGTGCGGACATGAACATGAATCGCCAGCTCCAACTGTTGTTCCTCAGTGCTTGTGGTCGGGCGTCACTCGGGGTCGATCCCAACCCGCCTCTCTCTGCTCCCCTTGATGTGCCGCCGACTGGTTGGCAGGCCGAGGTGGCCGCCTCTGTGCAAGCCCACGCTCGTCGCTTTGAGCCCGATGGAGACGCCTTCGTCACCGTCCTGCCCGCCGGTGCCCGCGCCCACCTCCGCGCCGATGGGCTGCACCTCGGCGACCCCGTTGCGGGCGCCCTCCGGCTGCGCCTCGCCGGCTGGGGCACCTCCGAGTCCCTGTCGCCCACCCCACCCCAGGCGCCCCTCCTTGGGGACTGTGTCGCCGCCCGCCTCCCCGAGGGGGAATGCGCCCGGCAGCTTGAGTACAGCTACGAGGGCCTCACCGCCTGGTGGATCAACCAGGAGGAGGGACTGGAATTCGGTTGGACGGTGTCCGCTGCCCCGGCTGGCGACGCTCCCCTGCGCTTTGTCATGGAGGTCCATGGCGCCGACTGGATCGAGTCGGCCGATGCGGGCGCCCTCCTGGTCGATGCGAGCGGCCAGTCCTGGGAGGTCTCTCCGGCCCTCGCCTGGGACGCCACCGGGGCGCCCCTGACGGCCTCTCTTCGCGTGGAGGGTGACGCCATCGAGGTCCTCGTCGAGCGGTCGGGTGCCGTGCTGCCGATTACAGTTGATCCGGTGATCAGCGCCGCCGGCCACACCCTGACCGGCACCGAGGCCTACTCCTTTTTCGGCTTTGCGGTCGATGGTGCGGGTGATGTAAACGGAGATGGCTTCGCCGACGTGCTGGTGTCTGCGCCGTACCAGAACCATGGGGGCCTTGTCGATGTCGGCTATGTCTGGATCTACCAAGGCTCCGCCGCGGGTCTGAGCGCCGTCGCCACCACGGCCCTGCATGGCGATGCCAAGAACGCCTACTTTGGAGACAGCGCCGCCGGCGCGGGAGACATCAACGGAGATGGTTTCGCCGACATCGTCGTTGGCTCGCCGGGCAGCAGCCTGGTCAACCCGTTGGGCGGCGCGGCCTTCGCCTTCTATGGCTCTGCGGGGGGGATTCTCTCCAGCGCGCAGACGCTCCTCGGCAGCGCGACGGAGGACGCCTGGTTTGGTGATGCGGTCGACGGGGCGGGCGATGTAAACGGAGACGGCTACGGAGATGTTGTCGTTGGCGATCCCTGGTGTGGGCTCAGCGCGGGCACCGACGAGGGCTGTGTCCTGGTCTACCATGGCTCCGCTGCAGGCCTCGTGAGCACGGCGGCGATCGAGCTTCGCGGCGGTGGCGCCGAATCGGACTGTTATGGCGCCTCCCTCTCCAGCGCGGGCGATGTAAATGGAGACGGCTACGCCGACCTCCTGGTCGGCATGGCCGGCGCCGATGTGGGTCTCGACATCAATGTCGGCTCCGTCTACCTTCACCTCGGTTCTGCCAGCGGGGTCTCCGCCACTCCCGAAGCCACCTACACGGGTGCTGCCGCGGATGAGATCTTTGGTGAGACCGTCGCCGCCGCTGGGGACGTCAACCAGGACGGCTATGGTGATGTCCTGATCGGCGCACCCTACGCCGATGTGGGCGCATTGACGGGCGCCGGAACGGTTCAGCTCTTCCTCGGGTCCGCCGCGGGCCTCTCGGCCACCCCCGCCATCCGACTGGAGGGGGCTCAGGCCGGCGGATACTTCGGCGACGGTCTGACGGGCGAGATCGATGTCAATGGGGATGGGATCGACGACATCGCCGTTGGCGCCTGGCGCCAAGGCGCTGGCGCCGTCTATGTCTACGAGGGCAGCCCTGGCGGG
This sequence comes from Alphaproteobacteria bacterium, assembly GCA_040376505.1. Classification (GTDB taxonomy): domain Bacteria; phylum Myxococcota_A; class UBA796; order UBA796; family UBA2385; genus JBEIQK01. The sequence goes on from JBEIQK010000313.1 coordinate 2,103, forward strand.
CTGGGCATCACCCCAACCGCCACCCTCCTCGGCGGTCGCCTCTACGACATGTTTGGCGATTCCATCGGTGGCGCGGGCGATGTCAACGGCGACGGCTATGACGACATCATCGCCGGGGCCGTTAGCTACGATTCCGGCGGCGCCTACTTTCTGGGGCGCGCCTACCTCCACTACGGCTACGCCGACGCCGATGGCGATGGCGCCTACCTCGGTGGTGCGGCGGGTGATCCCCAGGACTGTGATGACGCCGACGCCTCCGTTGGAATTCCCACCCTGCACTATGCCGATGGCGATGGCGACGGCGATGGCGCGGGCCTGGGTGAGCTTCTTTGTCCAGGGGAGCCCGGAAAGGTCGAGTCGGCGAGCGACTGCGATGACAGCCGCGCCGATGTTCACCCCGGGGCCGCCGAGCTCTGCGACAGCGCAGACGTCGACGAAGACTGCGATGGCGCCGCCGATGACGCCGACCCCTCCACCGATCCCGCCGGCTACGCCACCACCTATGCCGACGCCGATGGCGACACCTTCGGCGATCCCGCCGCCGCGCGAAGCCAGTGCGACGCGCCATCCGACCACGTCGCCGACGCCACGGACTGTGACGACCGGAGGGCCGACGTCAACCCCGGCGCCACCGAGCGCTGCGACGACCTGGATCTCGACGAGGACTGCGACGGCCTCGCCGACGACGCCGACACGTCGGTGTCGGCCGAGGGCAGAGTGACCGTCTATGTCGACGCCGATGGCGACGCCGCCGGAGATCCGTCCCATGCCATCCAGGTCTGCGACCTGCCCGTCGGCCATGTCCTCGACGGCAACGACTGTGATGACAGCCGCGCGCAGGTCCATCCCAGCGCCACCGAGCGCTGTGACGCCGAAGACCTCGATGAAGACTGCGACGGCGTCGCTGAAGACGCCGATGCCTCCGTAGACCCGGACAGCCGCCTCGCCTGGTTTCCCGACGCGGATGGCGACGCCTTTGGCAGTCCGTCCACCTTCACCCTGGCCTGTGAGGCCCCTGCCGCCCATGTATCGGCGGATACCGACTGCAACGACAGCCGGGCCGATGTAAACCCCGGCGCCCCCGAGGTCTGTGACCGGTCCAACACCGACGAGAACTGCAACGGTCAGGCCGATGACGGCGACGGCACGGTCGATCCGGCCACCCAGAAGACCGTCTACCCCGACGCCGACGGCGACACGTTTGGCGACGATGCGCGCGCCACCCAGGCCTGTGACCTGCACGCCGACGAGGTTTGGGTGGGCGGCGACTGCGATGACCTCGACCCCTTGCGGCATCCCGGCGCCGACGAGCGCGTCGATGGCATCGACCAGGATTGCGACGGCGCCGACGTCTCCGTCGAGCCGGAGGTCACCGCCGCGGCGCCCTCCACCGGAGGCAAGGCTGGCTGCACCACCTCGGGTGGCGTGCCCTCCCTGGCCGGTCTCGCCCTGCTGCTGCTGAGCGTCGCGGCCCGCCGGGCGCGGGGCTAACCGGGGTAGGGGATGTCACAGCCCTTCGGGCCCGGCGCGTCGAAGACGCCGTTGCCATCGACATCCACATAGATGGCGTTGGTGGTCACCCGGGGCACCCGGCGCCCATCGAACTGGGGCAGCCCCCGCGGAAAGGGGGCCTCGCCCATTCCCAGCAGCACAACCGCGCTGTCCACGGTGAGATCAAGCGCCAGCTCCCCCTCGAACTTGATGAGCCCATCGGGATCATCGGCCGGCAGCCGCGCCACCTCATCGCAGTTGACCAGCACCCGCAGCTCGGTGACCTCGATGCCCGGGAGCGCTACCACCTCCGCCGAGAGCACCGCTGGCGCCCCGTCGAGGATCGCCGTCTCGCCGATGCTGGCGCCGTTGACGCTCACCCGGGCGAAGGCCCCGGCGCTCACCAAGGCCCGGCCCCCCTTCACCGCCGCCACCACCTCGGCCTCGTCGATGGCGCCGGCCTCATCGGTGCTGGACTCCACATAGGTGCGCGGGCTGCCCGGCGCCTCGGCCCCGTGAACATCGGTCACCCCCACCGCCGTCACCCGGTGACCCAGGTTCAAGAATCCAAGCCAGTCGTTGAGGAGGCCGGTGCGATCGGGATCATCGGGGTTGAGGAAGGGAGAGGTGTGACCGTTCATGTACTCCATGGCGTCGAAGTCCCAGCTCCACAGCTCCGAGCCCGGGGCGAAGGCCAGCATCGTCGGGTCGTCGAGGGTGGGTACACCGTTCTCCCGGTCCCAGCCGATCAGGCAGAGGTAATTGCAGCCGCCGCGCGGGTGGTTGAGCGTCACCACCTCGGCCCCCCGATCGCGGATGAGGGCATAGATCTCGCCGATCGACAGGCCATACCAGGCCGGGTTGCCGCCCCGGCTGGCCGATTCGTCCACCTCAAAGGGCCAGGCGTTGATGTGCTCGGGCAGGGTGGCGGTGACCTCCTGGCCGGTGATGGTCGACACAAAGCCGCTGAGCTGCGCCTCATCCACCGCCGGGTCGAGATCGTTGATGATCTCGTGATCGGTCGCCACCACGATCTCCAGGCCCGCCGCCGCCGCGGTGCGGATGCGGTCGGCCTGCAGCAAGGTGCTGTCGGGGCTGCCGGAGCTGTGCACATGCCCATCGTAGGCCACCCAGCCGAGGGTGTCGACCACCCGTTCCAAGGTCGCCTCCAGCAGCGCTTCGCCCTCCTCAGGCACGGTGATGACCGCGTCGACCGGACTGTATTCGTAGCCCCGCACCACGCTCACCTCGTAGGTGCCCGGCGGGATCGCCACCACCGGATCGGCCGGCGTGGAGAAGAAGCGCTGCACCTCCACGCCCTCCTGAAAGAAGACCACCTCGGCGGGCAGCTCCTCGCCGGCCTCGTCGCGCAGGTCGGTCACCACCGCGCCGGCTGGCCCCAGCAACAGGGTGAGGGTGCCGCCGGTGGTCTCCACCGTCTCACCCGAGCCGCGGCCCTGCGTGAACGGTCGCAGGCGCAGGGGGCCCAGGCCCAGATCGGGCAGCGCGCCCTCAAACTGGCCGGCGGCGTCGGTGCGCAGGGCGTCGATCGCCCGCCACTCGCCGCCGGTCTGGGCCGCCACCTCAATCGCAACATCGGCCAGGGGGGCCCCGCTGGGGTCCACCACGGCACCGTTCACCGGCAGCAGGCCGTGGCGCGTCGTTGGGGTGGGGTTCGGGTTCGCCGCCGCCAGCGGGCGGGTGGCCGAGCTCAGATCGGTGGGCCCCACCGAGATCAGCAAGGTGGTGCTGGCCGTGTCGCCGGCCTGGGCCAGGGTGAGGGGAGAGAAGGCCAGGGTGGTGTCGAGGAGGGCCGTCACGCCGCTGATCTCGGCCACACCAGCGTTGGCGCCTTCAATCGCGAAGGCCACTGCGCCCTGCCGGCCGGGCGCCCCCACCCAAGGCACCCCCACCGTCAGTCCCAGGCCGCCGGCCCCCACCGTGCTGCTCCAGAAGGCGCGGGTGGGCGTGTGATCCGAGGGGAAGAGCAGGGCCCCCGCCATGTAGCCGCCCGCGCCAGCGCCCTCGTGGGAGAGGATCACCTCCGCCCGCAGCACGGGATCGTTCGGGAAGAGCGTGTAGCGCAGGGTCATCGCGAAGCCGTAGGGGTCGGTGAGCGGCTTTTTCACCCCGGCCTGAAAGCTCTGGCGCACCAGCTCCAGCTCCACCAGCCAGAAGCGATCGTCCACGCCGTCGACGTCGACCACCACGGGGCCGCCGTCGCTCCCGTCCTTCACCACGGTGATCGACTCGCCGCGGAACATGCGCAGGGTGCTGGCCGGAAAGTCCGTCAGCTCCAAGGTGCCCACCACCACGCCCATCTCGCCAAACTGCTCCGGCCCCGCCTGGGCGCAGCCGGCCACCGCCACCGCGTCAATCGGGATGCCGCCGTAGTGGTAGTAGGTTCGCATGTCGGTGACGTCGGAGATCACATAGGCCGCCACCTCGTTCATCATCAGCAGATCGCCGCTCTTGCCCAGCACATCCGTGCCCCACATCCGGTCGGCCCCGCCGCCCAGCCGCCGCACCGAGGCGGCGCCCTCCTGGGGGCAGCCGGCGGCGAAGATGCCCTCGCCAACGTGCTGATCGAGGGGGCTCGACTGGGGGCCCGGCGGGGCGGGCGGCGGCTCACAGGCGGGGAGGAAGAGGGCGGCGAGGCAGAGGCGGGTGCGCATGGATCCCATCCTACACCCGTTAGTCCCGCGGGCCGCGCCCCTCGCAGCCCAAGGGCGGCTGGTAGGAGAGCCCGGCCGCGATGCGCAGGGCCACGTCGGCCTCGTCGACCAGCGCGGGCTCGGACAGATCCGGCTCGCAGGGGTCGCCCATCAGCTCCAGGGCCGAGAAGCCCTTCGCCAAGGCTGGCAGCTCGGGATCGTCGGCCGGCGGCTCCGCGGCGGTGTCGGTGTAGAGCAGCAGCACCTCGTCGGTGCCGCCCACGATGGGGTCGACATCGGGATCGCCGCTGAAGGTGTCGTCGCCGTCGCCATCCTGGTAGAGCACCGGCACGCCCATCACCACCGAGCCCCCCCAAGGTGCCGACTGCATCGCCGAGTCGGCCGGCGGCGAAAAGAGCGTGAGCTGGTAGCGCGCCGGAAAGGTGGTCTCCACCGTGATGCTGGGCTCGTAGGGGGCCACCGTCGCGTCGGGCCGCTCCCAGAGGATGGTGACCCGCAGCGCGTCGGCCGGCAGGTCTCCGCCGCTCTCGTCGAGCACGGTGCCGCCGAGAGAAAACAGAGCCTCACCCTTGTAGTCGGCGGTGGCCAGCGGGTCGCCGCAGCCCATCAGCAGGCCCAGACACCCGAGCGCCTTAGCGAATCCAGTAGGTGACATCGAGCCCTCCCCGCGGCGCCACCGCCGCCTCCAGCCCTTCACTCCCCGGCAGCAGGGCGATGCCGGCCGTCGCCTGCAGCCCCAGCGTCAGGCGCGGGCTGAGCACCCACTCTGCGCGACCCGTCGGCCCGACATGGCCCACCAGCGCGAGGCGATCG
>JBEIQK010000218.1:0-8853 GCA_040376505.1 Alphaproteobacteria bacterium
CAGGCGGGCGCGGGCGGCGGCGAGGGGGCCGTCCTCCTGGCCGAGGTGCAGGCCGTCGGCGCCGATCTCGACGGCGGCTTGCAGGTCGTCGTTGATGATCAAGCGGGCGCCGCGGGCCCGAGCGAGGGGCTGCAGCGCGCGGCCGGCGGCGATGAGCGTGGCGCGATCGGTGTTCTTGGCGCGAAGCTGCAGGGTTCGCAGGCCGTGGGCGAGCAGGCGCCGGCCGGGCTCGACGAGGTCGCCGCCGGAGTCGTCGACGATGGCGTAGAGGCCGGAGGGTCCGGGGTGGATCATGGGGGGCTCCCGCGAAGTTGGGTCCAGAGGGCGGCGGCCTTGGCCAGGGTCTCCTGCCACTCGCTCTGGGGCACAGAGTCGGCGACGATGCCGGCCCCGACGTGAAAGTGGGCGAGGCCCTCGCGCAGGGTGAGGGTGCGGATGGCCACGTTCCAGCGGGCGCTGCCGTCGGCGGCGAACCAGCCCATCGCCCCGCAGTAGGCGCCCCGGGGATGGGGCTCCAGCGCGGCGATCCGCTCCATGGCGCGCACCTTGGGGCCGCCGGTGACGCTGCCGGCCGGAAAGAGCGCGGCGAAGGCGTCGACGGCGTCGGCGCCCGGCTCCAGGACGGCTTCCACCTCTTGCTCGGCGTGCAGCAGATCGCCGCAGGGCCGCAGGCGGCGGGGGAGGGCCTTGACCGAGCCGGGGACGGCGACGCGGCCGAGGTCGTTGCGCACGAGATCGACGATCATGGTCAGCTCGGCGCGCTCCTTCTCGCTCTGCCACAGCGCGGCGGCGGCGGCGGGGCCGGCCGAGCGGCGCACGGTGCCCTTGATCGGGCAGCTCCGGGCCACCAGCGCGCCGTCGGGCCGCCGGTCGACCGCCAGCAGCAGCTCGGGGGAATTGCTGACGAGCGTGGTCTCCTCGTCTCGGAGCAGGCCGCCGCGCTCGGCCGGGTTGGCGGTTCGCAGGGCGAGGAAGAGCGCCACGGCGTCGTCGACGGCGGTAGGGGGGCTGCGCCAGGCGAGGTTGGCCTGGTAGAGATCGCCTTGGCCGATGAGGTCGATGATCTGTGCCACGCCGTCTTCGTAGGCCTCTCGCTGCCCCGGGCTCACCAGGGGTGGCCCGGTCGGGGGGCGGTGGGCGCGGGGTGGCCCGGTCGAGGCTGCCAACCAGCGCTCGGCCTCTTTGGCAAAGGCTGCGTCGCCGTCGATGCGAGGCTCGCCCACGCCAAGCCAGAGCCGGCCGGCGCTCGACCACAGGCGCCCCAGCCCGGCCTCGGCGGGATCGCGGCGGGGCATTCGCTCAAAGGCGGCGCCGGCCTCGTAGGCCAGCCAGCCGCCGAGGAGGCCGGGGGGGGGGAGGCTCCTGCAGGCATCCCGGATCGCCCCGCGAAGGTCGCCTTCAAGGCGGGCAGGCAGGCTCGGGAGGCGCGGGTCTGCCCAGGCCAGGGCGGTGCCCTCCGCACCCTGATCGAGGGCGAAGAAGCGGGTCGGCAGGTTGGTTTTGTGCAGGACCGCGGAGAGGGTCACGGGGGCGCGCTCCAAGGGCGGGCGGGGGCCTTCGATTCAGAGACGCCCGCGCAGATTGTCACCGGGAAGGTGCCCGCCGGACAGTGACAGGCGGCGGCCTTCGCGTAAGATGACGGCACAGATCCGTGCTCGGGGCCCGTTGGGATCTGGGACCCGAGCCCTACGTTGTTGCGCCGAGGTGGACAGTGGGTCAGTTGGGGGCGGCGGGGACAAGCTTGGACATCCTGGTGGCAGACGCCGATGGCCGGTGGGCAGAGCTGGTGGGCGGGCTGTTGGCCGCCGATGGCATGACCCTTCGCCACGCCGGCGACGCGACGGCGCTGCAGCGCGCCATCACCCGCAAGGCGCCCGATGTCATCCTCTGCGACGTCGACCTTCCCGGGGGTGGCGCGGTCGCGGCCTTGCCCGGTCAGCGCGGTGAAGCAGCGGTGATCCTCCTCAGCGGGCGGGGCACCGCCGATCCATCGGTGGTGACGGCGGCGGGACAATTGGGTGCACTGCAGGTGCTGCGCAAGCCGGTCTCCCTCCTCGATCTCACCGATCTGCTGCGCGGGATCGCGCGCCGTCGCGCGCCGCGAGCCCTGCCCACCGCCGGGCCGCCGGCCACAGACGCCGGGCGCTTGCAGCGAGGGGAGCGCAACCTGGGCCTGATGGTGCGCATCCTCGCCGAAGGGCTCTCTGGAGACATCGAGCTGGATGAGGGGCAGGCCCCGGTGCGGGTCAGCGTGGGCGGCCTCCTCGAGGGGCGGGCGGCCGATCGCCTCGCGGCGGGCCTGACCAGCAGCCTGTGGTCGCTCTCGCCGCGGGCCTCTACCGGGCGGGGCGATGTGGGCGCCCTGGCCGGCCTCGTCTGGAGTCTGGCCCGGGACCCGGGGCAGGGGCGCTTCGCCGCCGATCGACGCCTGGAGCTGCTCTCCCGCACCCCCTTCACCGAGCTGCTCTTCGTGCTGCCGGTCCACGATGGCCTGCGCGGCGCCCTCATCTCGGTGGACGGCCGCCACGCCCTGGGCGAGACCCTGGCCGCGGGGGGGCTCGCGCTGGAGGCCTGCTCGGTCGATCTGCACGCCCTGGTACGCCTGCGGGTGGTGGAGCTGCGCCCGGCCTTGGGGGTGTCGGCCCGGCCGACGAGCCCCCCGCTCTCGGCGCGGATGCCGCTGGCGGTGGAGACGCCCGCCGCCGGCGCCGATCGCTCCGACCACGTTGGCCGGCGCGAGGCGCACAACTCGGATCACGTCGGGCGCTCCGACCTGCGCAGCCGTTCGGAGCCCTCGGCCTCGGGGCCGCGCTCCGACATTCGCAGCCTGCACGGACGCTCGGTGGATGTGATCGCCCTGCAGCAGCGCCTGCGCAAGGAGATCGAGCAGCTCCGCGATGCGCCGGCCGCCGTGGTGCTCGGCATCCCGGCCAACGCCAACGCCGAGCTGGCCGAAGCCGCGGTGGAGCGCCTGCGCAAGCGCTACCGCGACATCGCCGATTCGCCGACCCTGCCCGGGGGCCTTCGCCAGTTGGCGGGCGAGATGCTGGCCATCGTCGAGGGCGCCTTTCACCGCTTCGCCCGCAGCCGGGCCGACGAGCTGCGCCAGCGCCGGGCGGTGGAGCGGGCCGAAGACTTCGAGGCGGCCCCGGCCACCGAAGAAGACCTCGCGGTGGAGAAGGCCGAGGGCCTGTTCGCCAAGGGCGCCTTCCCCGAGGCCGACCGCCTGCTCAGCCGGGCGCACCAAAAGCGGATCGACCACGTCGGCGTGATCGCCTGCCTCGGCTGGGCGCGGCTGCACAACGGCCACATCGAGGCCCACAAGCGCGAAGAAGAAGCGCGCGAGCTGCTGCTCCTCGCCGAGCAGCTCGATCCCGTTCACCCGCGCGGCCAGCGGTACTTGAGCGAGCTGCTGCGGCGGCGGGGCGATCTGCCGGCGGCCTTGCGTCGCGCCCAACGGGCGCTCAAGGCGGCCCCCGAAGACGCCGACGCCCAGCGCCTTGTGCGCGAGCTGCGAGCCAGCAGCGGGCCCTAAGGGCCCCAGCCCGGCGGGGCCCAATCGCTACTCCTCGTTGGGGAGCACGTCGCGATCGTCGGGGTCCTCGTCGATCGGCCCCTCGTCGAGGCCGGGGGGCATGTCCTCGTCGGGCGGCGGGAATTCGTCCATGTCCACCGGGTTGCGGCGGTTTGGCCGAGGGCCGTCGGGGCCGATGCCGGGGCCGCGCATGGGCTCGTCGCCGCGCTCCTCGCGGGCCTTGCGCATGCGCTCCCGCCGCTCGCGGATGCGCTCCAGGCGGGCCTTGCGGCGCTCCTCCTGATCGAGGGGGGCCTCGCCGCTCTCGGCGTCGATCTCGTCACGCGTGTTGCCGATCCCGCCCAGGCTGGGGCTGAGCCCCGGGCTGAGGCCGGCGCCCGGCCCGCCGCCGGTGTTGGCGCGCACAGCGGGCACCGAGCGGTCCTCGCGGCAGGTGGGCGAGCTCATCGTGCCGGTGCAGATGAGGTGGTAGAGGCCGTCTTCGTCGCGGGCGTTCTTGAGCATGGGCACCATGCGGGCCAGCGTGTCGATCTCGTCGCCGAGCTTGAGCTTCATCGTCACCCGCAGGCGCCAGCGCGACATCTCCTTGGCGGCCAGCGTGATGTTGCCCTCCAGGGTGGCGTCGACCAGGGGGCTCGCGAAGTGACCCTCGGTGATCTCGGCCTTGCCGCCCTTGACCTCCATCTTCAGCACGGACTCCGAGAAGGCGGTGGCGGGGATGTCCATGCCCATCACCTTGCCGCTCTGAAAGGCGAGGCCGTCGATCAGGAGCGAGACGGTGCCCGTGGAGGCCTTGGCGTCTTTGGCGTCCTGATCGAGCTCGACGTCGAGGGCGGCGAGGCCGGCCAGGACGAGGTTCCACTCGTCGCCCGAGGGGTTCATCGTCGACAGATCGATGTCGGCCCCCTCGATGTCGATGTGGGTGCTGCCTTCGCCCAGCACCACCGTTCCGCCGAGGTCGCCACCGTACAGCTCGGTGTCAAAGGTGAGCGCCTGCTTGCCGGCCAGGAGGTCGAGCAGGCCGATGCTGGCGTCGAGCTGTTCGAACTGCAGCCAGGTGGTGGCCTTCGGCAGTGGCTCCTCTTCGGGCACGTCGTCGTCGTCGGTGCGGCCGTTCTTTTTGCGGTGTCGCCGCACGGTCTTGCGCGCCTTGTCCACCTTGTAAACGGTGACATCCGAAAGGCTGAGCGAGAGCGGGAAGGCGAGGCTGGCCCCGCTGGCCTCCAGGGCGTACTTGCCGTCGCTCGAGCGCCAGACCTCGTAGCGCAGGCGGGCCAGGGCCTCGTCGGAGGGGAAGTTCACCCGCAAGCCGATCACGAAGACCAGCAGGCCCCAGAGCGCGGCACCCAGGATCATCAACGCAGTGCGCATCATCCCTCCGACTTGGTTGCGGCGGCGTCGTCGACGACGCGCCAGGCCGAGATGTCGAGGTTCATGTCGATGAGCTTCTCATCGCCCGAATTGCGGGTCTTCAGCTTGAGGCTGCGGACCTTTAGGGGGTAGCCGTTGGACTCCAGCTCTTTCACCAGCTTGGACATCTCGGTGACCGTCAGCTTGGAGAGGGCGACGGCGTAGAGCTTCTCTTCGAGGTTGCCGTCGACGATGGCCTGCTTCTCTTTCACCGAGTCCAGGCGGTCGCGCACACCCACCTTCTCGGCGGTCTGCTCCATGTAGGTGGACAGATCGGTGCCCGAGTGGCGCTTGAGCTCGGCCTCGATCTGGCCCGCCTTCTCGGCGTTTAGCTTCTCGTCATCGGCCATCACGCCGATGAGGCGCAGGGTCTCCGACCGATCGTCGAGGCGGGCCTGCATGTCGTGGAGCCGACCGTTCACCCACCAGCCCGACCCGCCGATCAAGGCGACGACGCCCACGACGAGGAGGCCGGTGAGCAGCTTGCGATCGCGGGGGCTCATCTCGCCCATCGCGTCGGTCACCCGATCGGAGAGGGTCTGGAGCGCGTCTTTGAGCGCCATGGGCTAACCCTCGCTGGCGGCGTCGGACTCGACGCCAAGGGGGATGGTGATGGTGAAGCGCACGCCGTCCTTGGACTTCTTCTCGTCGCCCTTCTGAGCAGACTTGAAGCGGTCGGTGCGCTGGAGCGAGGACTCGATGCGGGTGGCCGACTCGAAGCCGTCGGTCTCGGCCTTCATCGTGATGCTGGTCTCCGACAGGGTCAGCTCGGTGACGGCGATGCGGGCCTGATCGGGCGGCGGCACTGCCTCGGTCAGATCGGTCAACATCGTGGTGGCCGGCGGCTCATCGGAGAGGATGGTGCCCAGGTTGGCCACCCGGGTGGCGGTGGCCGTGGTCTTTTCTTGCATGATGGCCTTGGCCATCGAGGGGTCCTTCAAGCGCGACGCCTCGGCGTCGGGGAAGGTGGCCAGCACGGCGGCGGCGATGTCAGCGTCGAGCTGCTCCATCTGGCGGTTGAAGCTCCAGGTTTTGTAGCCAAAGAGCAGCAGGCCCACCAGGAAGGTGGCGGCCAAGGCCATCACGCCGACGCGCACGATGAGGCCGATGAGCGCGATGTCGCCCTTGTAGACAAACTCGCCGCGGCGCAGGTCGAGGAGCGAGGCCTTGGAGTCGCTGGCCTTCTCGCCCAGGGCGTGGGCCAGGGCGAAGCGGCCGGAGTTGGAGTCGGGGTCGCTGTCGCCGATGGGGGGTGTGCGCACCGGCACACCGAGCAAGGCGCTGAGCCAGTCGCGCAGGCCGGCCAGGGCCGAGGTGCCGCCCACCAGCACCACCTCGTCGATCTCCACGCCAGCGCTGTCTTCGAAGGCGAGCAGGGTGCTGCGCAGCTCGGTGACCAGCGGCAGGGCCGCCCGGGCCAGGATGGCGCCGTCGGAGATGTGCACGGCCGGTTGGGTGCGCTCGTCCTCGGTCTCCCAGTCGTCCTCCACGGGCAGCACGCCGCCGCTCATCTGAGCCGGCAGGAGCAGGCGGGTGCGGTGCTTGCGCTCCTCGGCCTCGGCGTAGGCGATGCCGCGGGCCTCGCCCAGCGCCACGGTGAGCGCGTGGCCGCCGCCCGACAAGGCGCGGGTGGCGATGACCTTGCCCTTGCGCACCAGCGACACCAGCGTGCGGGTGTGGCCGAGATCGACCACCGCCACCCCGCCGGCGCGGCCAAAGGCGCCGAGGAGATCGCCATCGACGGCCAGAAAGCGCGGATCGACCTTGTGGGCGGCGAGGCCGCTCAGCAGGTCGCGCACCGGGCCCTGCTCGGAGAGGGCCACCACCACGCTGGTCTTGCCGCCGACGACCTCGTCGATGCGGTGGGTGAGCACCATGTCTTCGAGGTCGAAAGGCACCACGTTCTCCACCTCAACCGGCAGCGCCTTCTCGACCTTCTCGGGGTCGGCGAAGGGCAGGCGGACGCCGCGAACGCTGGCCAGCTCGGTGGGAAAGCCCACGGCGCTTTGTTCGCCATCCACCCGGCCGATTTCGGCGAGCAGGGCGCCCAGCACGTCGAGCCGCTGCTCCAAGGGCGGTGCGGCGGCGTCGGCCTGGGGCACCGGGGCCGCGCGCAGCTCTTGGAGCTCGAAGCGGCCGAGCTTTCCGTCAAAGATGGCGACCTTGACCGAGTGGGATCCGAGGTCGATGCCGAGGGTGCGTGCCATGCAGCTTCCTGTGTCAGTCCATGCGCCAGTACTGGAGCTCGCCCTTGCTGTTCCCGCCGCTGAAGTCGAGGACAGCATGCAAGGTCACAGCGCTGGTGCCGACGAGTCCGATGCTGATGATGTCGAAGGTCTGGGAGGAGGTGGCGACGCGGGCGTCGACGCACTCCTTGAGGAGGGGCAGCCCGCACTGCTCGGCGGACTGGCTGAATTCTTTGGCGCTGCCCCAGGAGCCGCGAGAGAACATGAATTCCATGGTCTCCATGCAGAGGTCCATCGTCGAGTCGGCGGGCACCGTCTCGGAGCAGGCGCGCACCACCGACTTGATGACGTCGTCGGTGGCGTTGTTGACGTTGATCTTGCCGCTGGAGCCGAAGACCGTGAGGTTGGGGCCGAACTTGTCGAAGACCTCGCCCTCCCAACCGGCGACGAGCTTGATCTCTTCGGTGGTGTCGAAGGGGGCGTTCTTGGTGAGGTAGGGCGGCTCGAGCGTGTTGTAGAGGCTGTCCTCATAGCCGCCCTGGCCGGCGCTGCGCATCGAGTCGAGGTCGACCCAGTCCTTGAGGTTGCCGATGATCTCCCAGCGGTCGATGTCGCGCTCCAAGAACCACTGATCGTTGTCTTCGCCGCTCATCAGCGCGTAGAGCTGCTTGGCGGTGGGCGACTCGTAGATGCTGGTGACGCTCTTTTCGTCGGCCAGGGCGAAGGCGTTGATGTTGATGCGCGACTCGTGATCGTGCACCTCGGCCGAGAAGTCGCCCTCAAAGTCGAGGAAGTTGCGGTCGCTGAACAGACCCCCCTCGCGGGAGGCCTCCTCGATCTCTTCGGAGACCTGGCCGGTGGTCTTCAGCGTCTCGATGTCCTCTTCGGAGACGTCGCTGGCGTCGCCGCCGCTGCCCATCAACATGCGCAGCAGGCCGGTGTTGAGCACCGGCACCATCTGCCAGAGCGCGTCGCCGATCGGCAGGCCCATGGAGTCGGCGAATTCCTTGATGGTGCTGTTCTTCTCCAGCTCTTTGTTGGCCACCAGGATGATGCGGTACAGGTTGAAGCCGCTGCGGGCCAGCCACTCGGCCTGGGCGCGGTCGCGGGCGTGGTAGGCCACCAGCATCCGAACCCGCGAGCCATAGGTGAGGTCGGTGATGAGCAGGGTCATCACCATCACGGTGGTGATCACCACGAGCAGCGCGACGCCGCTGCGGCGGTGGCGCGACTGTCCACGCGGCCGGAGCAGCGCGTGAAGGAGGGGGTTTTTGCGCGCGCTCACATGCCCCCCCAGGGCGCCGGGCCGCCGCCGCCGCTGCCGCCGCCCGAGAGCAGGCTGCGCTTGAGCTCGGGTGCCGTCTCCAGGATGATGGTCTTGACGAAGGCGTACTCCTTGAAGGCGTCGGGATCGTCATCGTCGGGGTCAGGGCCGGCGAGGCCGAAGACCACCTGCACCGCCCGCGGCAGGCGATTGGGCGTGTCGACGCCGGTGGTGTCCCACTCGGTCTTCCACTCGTTCTTTTCGGGATCGAGGTAGCTCACGTCAAAGCGCGTGACGTTGCGGGCGAGCGGCAGGATCACGCCGTCTTTGTCGGGGTAATTGTCGATGCGCGGCGCCTCGCGGTGCAGAAGCACCATCCGGCTCTTGTTTTCGGGGTCTTCTTCCAGCCAGAGCGTGATCTCGGTCTGATCACACTCGTGGGTGTTGTAGTAGGTGCG
>JBEIQK010000062.1:0-15217 GCA_040376505.1 Alphaproteobacteria bacterium
CCGCCGATCAGCAGCGCGGCCGGGACGAGCAGGAGCCGGGTGCTAAGGGACCTCAAGGCGCACCTCCAACCTCGGGTATCGCGCCGGGTCGGCGTCCACCTCGGCCCCGCACCCGCTCCGCTGCGCTCAGTCCCCGCCCCGCGCCGCGGCGCGGCGCCTTTCCCGCTCGGCCTCGAGGATGGCGGATGCACGGGCCCGATCGCCGAGGGGCAGGGTCTGGTTGCCCTCGCCCGTCTCCCCCAACAGCACGCCGATCGTCCAGGTCGAGGCGCTGTCGATCCAGACCGGCTCCCACTCCAGATCCCAGAAGTAGGCCCCCGGCCCGCCCACGGAGCCCATGTGGCAGCAGGCGCAGGCGCAGCGGCGCAGATCGTCGCGTAGCCAGGCAAGCTCGGGGTCTGTCGCGCGCGGGTCGTCGGCGACTGGATCTGTGTAGGATCGGTCTTCGGCGGTGGTGGGGTAGCGCCCGTCGGCCTCTACCACCGCGAGGCAGGTCTCGGTCGACAGGGCCTCGGCGCGGCACTCGTTGTGGCCCGGGAGGGGCTCGGCGGTGTCGGCGGCGACGGCATGATCGGCGGACGGCTCCCCCGGATCCGGGGCGCAGGCCAGCAGCAGAAGAGGCACGAGGCGCATGGCCCCCCATCACCCTGGGCGCGCCCCCTGTCACCTGTCCCCGGTCAGCCGGCCGGCGGGCAGGCGCAGGCGGGTGGGACCAGCTCTACCACCGCGCCCCGGCGATCCTGCACGAGGGCGCAGCAGTCCTGGTAGCGGCGGCGCAGGCGCTGGCGGCCGCGCTGCACCCGGGCTTTGAGGGTCGGCAGCGGCAGGCCCAAGCGGCGGGCCGCCTCGGCCTGGGAGCGCCCGCCCAGGTCGGTGCGGCGCAGCGCCGCGGCCGGGGCGGCCGGCAGCTCGGCCAGGAAGGGCTCGACGCAGGCCGAGAGCAGGGGGAGCAGATCGTCTCCCTCCTCCACCGCCTCGTCGAAGACCGGCTCGGGGGCCTCCTCGGCGGCGACGAGGCGGCGGGAGAGCACGGCGCTGCGCCGCTGGTGGTCGAGGATGGCGTTGCGCGCCACCTGGTGGGCCCAACCGAGCAGGGCGCCGGGCTGGTGGAGCGTGGCGGCGCCCAGGAACACGCGCAGGAGCGTGTCTTGGAGTACATCCTCGGCGGCGGGGCCGGGCACCCGGCGGCGGATGAAGGGGCCGAGCGCCGCGGCGAGGCGCTCCACCGCGGCGTCGGCGGGGCTCATGGCTTGCGGGCCGCGAGGGTGGCCGACATCACCTGCTCCACCGCCGGGTGGCCGGGGGCCCAGGCCTCGATGATCTCGCGGGAGCCCGGCTTCTCGGCGATCTCGATGTCGACGAAGCCGGCCGCCTGCAGCCAGCCCTCGACCTCGGCCACGGTGGCAGCGCCGCCGATGCAGCCCACCACCAGGGCCAGATCGGCCTGGTGCTCGGGGGCGATCGGCTGGCGGGCCAGCACATCGGCGATGGCGAGGCGGCCGCCCGGGGCCAGCACCCGGAAGGCCTCGCGAAAGACCTGGGCCTTGTCGGGCGAGAGGTTGACCACACAGTTGCTGAGGATGACGTCGATGGTGCCGTCCTCCACGGGGAGGGCCTCGATCAGGCCCTTGCGGAAGACCACGTTGCCGAGGCCGGCGGCGCGGGCGTTGGCCCGGGCCCGCACGATGATCTCGGGGGTCATGTCGACGCCGATGACGGTGCCTTGGGGGCCGACCGCCTGGGCGGCCAGAAAACAGTCAAAGCCGGCGCCGCTGCCGAGGTCGAGCACGCGCTCGCCGGGGCGCAGGGCGGCGATGGCCTGGGGGTTGCCGCAGCCAAGGCCGAGGTTGGCGCCCTCGGGGGCGGCGGCCTCGTCTTCCACGGTGTAGCCGAGCCGGGAGGGGTCGGTGGCGGCGGCGGGTGAGCAGCAGGCGGGGCCGCAGCAGGCGCCGCCGCCGGTGCGGGCGATGCGGGCGTAGGCCGCTTGAACGGTGTGGTGGGTGTCGGTGAGGGGGGTCATCGGTGCTCCGGCTTGGGGTACACCTACCCAGACGCAGGCTTCGCCAAACGGATGCAGGTCAGGCCCTGGTGGTTAGCCGCCTGCCATGTTGACCCGCAAGGACCTGAGTCGCCGGAGCTGGATCGACCACGATCCCGACTTCCTCGATCCAATCGAAGGCAGCGCCCTGCTCGCCACGCTGCTGGAGACCGTGGCCTGGGAGCGCCGGCCGGTGGTCTACCGGGAGCTGGTGGTGGAGCAGCCGCGCCTCGTCGGCTGGGGCGGCGAGCTGCCCTACCGCTACTCGGGGGCCACCCTCGACCCGCGGCCGCTCACGCCCGAGCTGAGCGCCCTGCGCGACCGGGTGGCGGCGGCCTGCGGCGTCGCCTTCAACCACGTGGTCTGCAACCGCTACCGCGATGGGCGCGATCACATGGCGGTGCACGCCGACAACGAGCCGGAGCTTGGCTACGAGCCGGTCATCGCCGCCCTCTCCTTGGGGGCGACCCGCGAGTTCCGCCTCGAGCTGCGCCACAAGCGACATGTCAAACGAACCCTGATGCTGCGCCACGGCAGCTTGTTTGTGATGGGTGGCGCATTGCAGCACCAGTGGCGCCACAGCGTGCCGAAGATGGGGCCCGAGGTCGGCGAGCGGGTGAACATCACCTTCCGACTGCTTCACGGGCCGCCGGGCTGGCGCCACCCGCGCTGGCAGGCCGCCATCGAGGCGCGGGCCGCCACCGCCCCGGAGCCCCATGATCAGCCCTGATCCCCTTCGCCGCGCCCGCCTGCTGCGCCTCGCCACGCGCGCCTCGGTGGCCACCGCCCTGCTGCTGATCGTCGCCAAGGTGGTGGCGTGGCTGCTCACCGGCTCGGTGTCGGTGCTGGCCTCGCTGGTGGACTCGGTGATGGACGCGCTGGCCAGCGGCATCAACCTCGTGGCGGTGCGCTGGAGCCTGCAGCCGGCCGACGAGGAGCACCGCTTTGGCCACGGCAAGGCCGAGTCGCTGGCGGGGCTCGGGCAGGCCACCTTCATCGCCGGCTCTGCCCTCTTCCTGGTGCTGCAAGCCGTGCAGCGCATCCTCGATCCCCAGCCGCTGGGCGATGTGGGCGTGGGCGTGGGCGTGATGGTGTTCGCCATGGCCGCCACCGGCGGGCTGCTGCTGCTGCAGCGCCAGGTCATCGCGGTCACGGGCTCGTCGGCGATCAAGGCCGACAGCCTGCATTACTTCACCGATCTGGCCACCAACGCCAGCATCCTGCTGGCGCTGGGCCTCGCCTGGGCAGGCTGGCCGGGCCTCGACCCCTACTTCGCCTTGGCGGTGGCGGCCTACATCCTGCGCAGCGCCTGGCAGATCGGCAGCGAGGCGGTCCACCTGCTGATGGACCGCGAGCTGTCGGCCGAGACCCAGGCGCAGATCCTGGGCCTCGCCTACAGCGACCCCGGCGTGCTGGGCGTTCACGACCTGAAGACCCGCCAGTCGGGCCCCACGGCCTTCATCCAGCTCCACCTGGAGCTCGACGACAGTCAGAGCCTGACCGAGGCCCACGCCACCACCGAGGCCGTGGAGCAAGCCCTGCTGGCGGCCTTCCCCGGGGCCGAGGTGATGATCCACCAAGACCCGATCAGCGTGGTGAACCGAGCGCGGGTGCAGACGGCTCCGGCGCCGGCTGGCCGCGGCCTCAGCCCCGACGACGCTTCGCGCGGGTGATCGTGCCCGGCAGGGCCGGATCGTTCTCGATCTGCGGCGCCCGCACACCGACCAGCGTGAGCGAGGGGGCGCGGGTGGTGCTGCCGCGCAGGCGCACCGGGCCGTCGAGCTGGCCGCCCTCCACTCGCACCACCGCACCTTCGCGCAGGGTGAGCGGGCCGCTCAAGATGCAGTCGGTCAGGGTGGCGTCGACCACCCCGGTGAGCCAGACGCCGTCGGCCCCTTCGAGGCGGGCCCCGACGAGGTGCAGCACCCCGCGCTGGGCGCCGATGCCGGCGTGCTGGGGGCCGACCGGGTCGTTGGCCCGCACGGCGAGGTCTTCGGCGCGGACCTCCGAGGCCCCGCTCAGGCGCAAGCCGGCGCCCAACTCGGCGTGGCCATGGCTGAGCACGAGCCCGGAGAGGTGGACGCTGAGCCCGTCGGCGGCGACGTGCACCACGCTGCCGCGGCCCTGGGCGTCGAGCACCACGCCGGCCTCGCCGCGCAGGGTCAGGCTGTGCTCGATGAACAGTCCCCCCGGGACCGGGTAGACGCCGGGGCGCAGGCAGACCACCGCCCCCTCGACGAGGTGGGCCTGGACGTCATCGCCCGGGGAGAGGGTCACCGTACAGGGGGTCATCGGGTCCGCCACGGGCAGAGAGAGAAGCAGGGCGATCACGGGCCTGTCTTGTTGCCCAACCCGGCGGCGTTGGTGGTGAGGCTGTCGAAGTAGCGCAGGAACTCCGCCGCGGTGATGGGCTTCGGCTGGTAGCTGCCCACTCCCCAGGGATTGTAGAACTGCAGCTTGTCGCCCTCCACCACGCCCTGGAATGCGTAGGCGTGGTTGCCGATGATGACCTTGGCTTTGTCCAACATGCCATGGTAGGCGTAGCGGACCTCCAGATCGTCGGCCTCGGCCGGGGCCTTGCCGGACTTGTACGCCAGCTCCACCGAATTGGCCTTGTAGTCGATCTGGCCCTTGGTCAGATCGGCGCCGCGCAGGGCCGCGGAGTCGTCGCCCTCCTTGCCGCTGTCGCGCACCTCTTTGACCGACCCGCCGGTGTCGACGATGGAGAGGGTGCCTGGGGTCACCTCGTTCCAGTCGCTGAACTGGCTGATGGTGCCGCTGTAGGGCCCCGAGCCCGAGCCGCGCAGGGGCGTCTGGGTCTCCCCGGCCATCTGGTCGCGCACGCCAGCGTAGACGGCGAGCCCCGACTCCTGGGCGGACTTGAAGTAGGGGATCACCTCGCTCTCTTTCATCCGCGCCGGGTCTTTGGAGCGGCTGCGGCTGCCGGTGATCTCGGCCAGGGCTTCGTCGCCAGTGCCCCCCTCGTTGAGCACGTCGTAGCCGCCCTTCCACTGGGCGTAGGCCTTCTCCATGATCGCCGGCCAGAGCTTGCCGCCTGGGTCGCCGGCGTAGGCCGGGTCGTTCTTGGCGCCGCCGGCCTCCACCGGGAGGTAGGCGTCGACCTCGATCCACACCGGCTTCATGCCGCTGCGGCCCTCTTCAAAAAAGCGAACCTTGTATTTCCCAGACTTGGGATCGTACTGAATCGCCTCCTCGATGGCCTTGGGGTTGGCGTTGGCCACCGCCGCCATGCTGGCGATGAAGAAGCAGTCGCCGAGCCCGCCCTGGGCGGTGTCTTCGCCCTTGGGGTCGACCGGGGAGTGGTCGCCGCCGAAGTGTTGATAGGTGCGGTCTTCGGTGAGGGACTTGTTCTCTTCGTCTTTGGGCAGGTCGGGGTTGCGGGCGAAGGTCGCGGCCTCGGTCCAGCCGCGCACCATCTTCTCGCCCACCCGCACCGAGACCTCGATCATGCCGTCGGCCACGGCGGTGACGGTGCAGGGGGCGCCGTCGGGGACGCGGGCCGCCTCTTTGCTGCGCGCGGTGCGGCCGCCGCGCAGCACCACCTCGCTGCCCCGGCCGATCAGGGCCCCCTGGGCGCCCTTGGCCACGCCAGCAACGCGGTTGGCCGGGTCGAAGGTGTCGGTGACCTCGGGGCCGCGCTGGGTGGGGATCTGCGCGCTGTTGGACAGGTCGCTCTCGGCGAGGTCGCCGCCGGTAGACCGGGCAGGGGCCTTGGGGGCGCTGGGGCGGGCACGGCTGGGGGTCTGCTGGGCGAACACGGCGTCTCCGACAAGGGGTGACGCAGCCTACCGCAGGGCCGCGCCCTCCACCACCGCCGCCGGCCGGCCCTGGGTGTCGTCTTTGCGACGAGGAGGTGTCAAGTTGCCGCCCCGCTTGACCGACCGATCCCCGCTCGTCGTAGTCTGTTCGCGCCTCTGCGGAGCCCCTATGTCCAAGATCGTCGCTCACTCCACCGGGTCCTCCTTCGCGCGCGCAGCCCTGCTGCTCCTCCTCGCCTGCACGGGGTCGCAGCCCCCCGAACAGAGCCCCGTGACGATCGATCAAGCCCTGCTGCGGGCCAGCCAGACCTACGATGTGCCCCGCGACCTGCTCCTCGCCATCGCCTGGAGCCAGACCCGCCTGGATCAGGCCGGCGTGGAGGGCGACGAGGAGCACGCGGGCGCCCGCGGCATCGGCATCATGGACCTGGGAGAGAGCCAGACCGTAGACGGACCCTCCGCCCAACGGGCCGCCGCCCGCCTCGGGGTCAGCCTCTCCGACCTGGAGGCCGACCCAGCGCTGAACATCGCCGCGGCGGCCAGCGAGCTGCGTCTGCGGGCCGACGCCGTCACCGCCGAAACGGGCGCCCGGTTCGACGACATCTCCGACTGGGCCGAGGTCATCGGCTGGTACTCCGGCTCCGCCGACGGCGGGGCCTGGCGATCCTATGCCCGGCAGGTCTTTCAGGTGATGGAGAGCGGCCTGTCGACCCGCGACGGGGCCGGCCACACGCTGGTGATCCCGGCCCGCGACATCGACGCGCCCTTCCTCGACATGATGAGCATCGCGTCTTCGGGCGACAGCGCCCTCATCGACAATTTCGTGGCCGCCGCCTCCTGCAACTACTCCAACACCTCGCGCGGGGCCGACGCCATCGACAAGATCGTCGTTCACACCGCCCAGGGCAGCTACTCCGGCACCTACAACTGGTTCCAGAACTGCGGGGCCGGGGCCAGCGCCCACTATGTCATCCGGTCGAGCGACGGCGAGATCACGCAGATGGTGCTGGAGGCCGACACGGCCTGGCACAGCGGCCACAGCAGCACCAACGCCGCCGCCGTGGGCATCGAGCTGGAGGGCTACATCGACAACCCGAGCCTGTGGTACACAGACGCCCAGTACCGCTCCCTCGCCCGCCTGATCGCCGACATCGCCGGCCGCCAGGGCATCCCCATCGACCGCAGCCACATCATCGGCCACAAAGAGGTGCCCGGATGCAGCAGCGGCTCGGGGGGCGGTCGCTCCTGTCACACCGATCCGGGCAGCGGCTTTGACTGGAACCGCCTGATGGAGGCCGTCGCCGTGGAGGCCGGAGCGGCGAGCAGCGGCGGCGCCGAGAGCAGCGGCACCGCCACCACCACGGGCACCGCCGATCTGGTGGGCTTCGTGCGCCTCAACAGCGTCAACAACACCGCCGGGCCCATCGCTGGCGCCGCGGTGGCCCTGTCCACCGGCCCCAGCACCACCACCGATTCGGCCGGCTACTACACGCTGTCCGACGTGCCGGCCGGCGCCACCACCATCCAGGTCACCCACGCCAGCTACACGGCCTCGAGCCGCGACACCACGCTGACCGCCGACGTGAAGAACTGGGGCAGCGTGGCGATGACCGCGGCCTCCTCGGGGAGCTCTGGCAGCTCCGGCAGCTCCGGCGCGCCGGCCGTGCCGACTGGCCTCGACCCCGCGGGCTGGGAGACGGTCACCCAGGAAGACGTGACCCTGCGCTTCACCGGAAATGGCGCCAGCAGCTACGAGATCAAGCTCTACTGGCACGACGGCGACGACTGGAACTACTACTACACCTACACCACCAGCAGCACCACCAAGACCTTCTGGCCGTCGGTGGGCGATACCTACTACGCCTGGACCGTGCGGGGCGGCGGCTCGGACTGGACCCCGCTGGCCTACTTCTACTTCCAGGGCTAGCCGCCCGTTGACAGGCAGAGGGGGAGCGGGCAAGGTGCCGCAGCCTTGGAGGCCCCGATGGTCCTGCTCCTCCTCTCCCTCGCGCAGGCCGCCCCGCCTCCCCTCCCCTGCGGCACGCTGGAGCGGCTCCAGGCTGGGGGTCTGGTCAACCGCTCGCTCCCCGCGCCGCCGCCTGCCGCCGAAAAGGCCCTGCGCGACGCCTACGGCATGAGCGGGAATGAGCGCACCAGCGAGAATTTTGTGGTGCGCTGGGGCAGCCTGGGTGGCGTCACCGAAGCCGAGATCGACCGTCTGCTCACGGCCTTTGAGGCGGCCTGGGCCGAGGAGATCGGCGTGCAGGGCCATCCCCTGCCCGTGGGGGCCGACGCCTGGCGCTTCAACATCTACATCGGCGACTCGGGCAGCGGCGCCCCCTCTGGCTACGGCTCGGCCGGCTACTTCTACAATGACGACGAGGGGCAGCCCATGGTGGTGGTCGCGGCCTCCACCCTCGATGACCCCGCCTACGCCGACATCACCGCCGCCCACGAGTTCTACCACGCCATCCAGGGCGGGGTGAACCGGTACTCCTACGAGGGCGACAGCGCCTGGTACTGGGAGGCCACCGCCACCTGGGCCAGCGCCACCGTCTACCCCGACAACCTGTACTATGCCTCCTTTCTGTTCGCCTTCGCCCTCCTCCCCCACCGGCCGGTCAACTTCTTCGATTACCCCGACAGCGGGAAGCTCCAGGAGTATTTCCAGTACGGGGCCTTTCTCTTCCCCTTCGACCTCACCGAGATCCAGGCCGACCGGCTGCTGATCCAGGAGACCTGGACAGACGACGGCGGCGATGACGACCCCCTCGCCGTCCTGGGTGAGAAGCTGGCCACCCGCGGGATCGACCTCAACGAGGCCTGGCTCGACGCGATGGCGCGCCTCACCGTGCTCGACTACCCCGAAGGCCGGGCCTACAGCCGGCTGGTGGATGGCTACGCCGACTACTACGACGAAGAGGCCGCCGCCTCGCTGTTGGGGCCGGTCGGCCCCGAGGGCAGCGGGGGGGTGGTGGAGGCCCCGGAGGACACCCGGCCCTTCCGATACGGCCACAACGTGCTGATGCTGCGCCCCGAGGGCGTGGCGCTCACCGTCACCATCGAGGGAGACCCGGTCGGCGACGCCGGCAGCCCGGCCACCTGGGGCGGGCGGGTGATCGTCGACGATGGGGGCGCCTACTTCTACAGCCCCCTCGTCTTTGAGGGCACCACTGCCACCTTCACCACCGAGGGCCTCGTGGGCGACGAGACCTACTGGGTGGTGGTCGGTCCCTGGACGGAGTCGTCGCGGAAATTCGACGAGGAACAGTTCGCCTGGCGCTACACCGTGACCGCCCCGGAGACCGAAGACACGGGTGATCCAGTCGACACCGCCGGTGAAGAGACCCCCGCGCCGGTGGCCGACAGCGCGGGCGACGAGGGCAAAGCGGCCTGCGGCTGCGCGTCAACCGGCGCGCCGCTGTCGTCGGGGGCCCTGGCCCTGGCCCTGTTGGCCTCCCGCCGCCGGCGCCGGAGCTGAGCGCGATGTCGGGCCCCCCAAAGGACTACCGCGACGCCGCGGCCCTCCCGATGGAGGTGGCGCTCCGCCCGATCGGCGTGGTGCGCAGCCCCTTCACCGAGCGCTTCAACACGCCGCGCCAGGGCTCACTGCAGTCCGATCCGACGCCTTCCCGGGTGGTCTTTGACAAGCGCCTCGTGCAGCCCGACGCCCTGGCCGACCTCGCCGGCTTCGACCGCGTCTGGCTGCTCACCTTCCTGCACCTCAACCGCTCCACCTTAAAGCCGCGGGTGACCCCGCCGCGGGGCGGGCCGCCGCGCTCGATCTACGCCACCCGGGCGCCCCATCGGGTGAACCCGATCGGCCTGTCGGCGGTGCGGCTGTTGGGCGTAGACGGTCTCACCCTCTATGTGGCCGAGGTCGATCTGATCGACGGGACCCCCGTCCTCGACGTGAAGCCCTATGTGCCCTACGCCGACGCTTTCCCCGACGCCCGCGCCGGCTGGGTCGATGAACAGGGCGGCCGGCCCCTCCCCGAGCCGCCGCCCGAAGCGGGCGCCTAACCGCCGGCCAACTCGCGCTCGACCACCGCGGTCATGGCCTCGAGCTCAAAGCCATTGTTCAGGTAGGCGACCTGCCCGTCGGTGCCGATGATCCAGTCCTGGGGGTAGGCGGCGGAGGGGAAGGCGCTGAGCTGGCGATAGACCTCGCCGACCGACCCGTCGGCGTCGACGAGGATGGGGAAGGTGACGCCGTAGGCGTCGCGAAAGCGGCGCAGCGTCTCTTCGTTCTCGCGGCTGGCCACGCCCCAGACCACGAGGCCCTGGGACTGATAGCGCTGAAAGAGGCTCACATCGACGTCCGAGACCTCGGACGGACAGATGGGTCACCAGGTGGCGAAGTAGACGAGCACGACCGGCGCGCCGGCCTGGGCGCTCAGCGTGTGGACGGCTCCGTCCAGGTCGGGCAGGGAGAAGTCGGGGGCCCGCTGCCCCAAGGCTACGCCCTCGCCGCCGGTCTCGGCCACCACCTCAACACCGAAGCGGGGGTCGTCGCCGTCATCGGTGATCAGGTCAAAGCCGGAGCGCAAGGCGGCACCCGGGGCGAGGGTGACCTGCAGATCGGTGGCGGCGCCGGGCTGGAGGGTGGTGACGGTGCTGGAGACGGTGAGGCGCGGGTCTCCGACACAGACCCCGCGCAGGCTGAGGGGCGCGCCGCCCAGGTTCATCACCGGCAGGGTCCAGGTGGCGCCCTCGGGGCCGGCGGCGAGACGGTCGGCGCCGACCTGCAGCTCGGGGCCGGGGCGACTGGGATCGGCGGAGACCACCGACAGAAAGCCCCACTCGGCTACGAAGGCGCGGTTGTCACGGGCCTCGACGTGCATGGCCCACTGCAGGCCGGTCTCGGCGCCGAGCGGAACGGGGACGGCGGGCTCGGTAATGTCGAAGGCGATCAGATCCTGGACGGCGGCGACCCAAAGGCGGTCGTCGGCGACGGAGACCGACCAGGCGCTGCGCAGGAGCCCGATGGGGCCGAGGCTTTGGGGCAGGTCGGGGTCGGCGAGGGAGAAGGGCTCCACGCCGGCTCCGCCGACCGCGGCGAAGAGCACGCTGGCGTCCTCACTGGCGGCGAGGTCGAAGACGGCGCCTTCGGCCGGCACGGTGGCGAGGGGCGCCAGGGCGCCGCCAGCGATGGAGAGCACCGACAGGCCGCCAGCGCCGCCGGCCACGTAGAGGCGGTCGCCCAGGGCCAGCAGCTCCCAGATGTCGCCCAGGCCGCTCACGCGCTGCACCTCGTCGAGGTTGCCGGCGTGGTCCACCTCGACCTCGATCACCTCGCCGCCGAGGGTGCCGAGGAAGAGCCGCTCGCCAACGCTGGCCATGCCCGAGAGGCCGGCCTCGCTCGACAGGCGGCGGCCCTCCAGCTCCTCCTCCTCCTCGTCGGCCTCGACGACGAAGCGCCAGAGGCCCAGATCGCGGTGGGTGGCGAAGAGCGCGCCGTCGTCG
The DNA here is from genome assembly GCA_040376505.1 of Alphaproteobacteria bacterium. Classification (GTDB taxonomy): domain Bacteria; phylum Myxococcota_A; class UBA796; order UBA796; family UBA2385; genus JBEIQK01. The sequence continues at coordinate 11,284 of JBEIQK010000062.1, forward strand.
GCGAGCTCGATGCGGTAAAAGCGCTCGGCGGCCTCGCGGGGGGCGGTGATCTCCACCAGCACGGGCAGCGCGGGATCGGTGAGGTCCACCTGCACGAGGCCGCCCTGGCCCGCGATCCAGGCGGTGCCGCCATCTTCGGAGAGGACGATGTCGAGGGCCTCAACGAGGGCGCTCTCCTGAAGGAAGAGCTCGCCGGTGCGGGTGAGCGGATCGGCGGCGGCGTTGGGGAGGTCGGCCTCGCCGCAGGCCTCGGGCAGGGGCGCCCAGGCCGGGGTGGGGGCGCCGGTGTCGTCGGGGGCGCTGGTGTCGCCTTCGGGGTCGGGCCCGGCCGCGGTGTCGGTGGGTAGGAGGTGGCAGAGGCCGTCGGCCTTCTCGGCGGAGCCGGGGGGGCAGTCGGCGGCGCAGGCCATCAACAGCAGCGTCACAAGGCGCATCGGGCGTCTCCGTCCCGGTTCTTTACCCGGGTCAAGGAAATGTCAAGCGGGTGGGTCCATGCCGGGGAGACGATGGGAAAGCGACGGGCTACCCTGGGCCTGACGGTCCCCTCCCCCGTGGAGACCGCGCTCCCTTCGGCCCTCCCCGCGATCGAGGCCCTCCATGACCCTGCCCACGCCCGCCTGGCGCGCCCTCCTCCTGGGCGCCCTTGCCTCCACCCTCTCCTGCGGCCCGAGCGACAAGATCCTGACGGTGGATCCCTCTCCCCCGGCGGTCGCCTTGCTGGCCCCCGAAGATGGCGGCGAGGTGGCGGTCGGCGAGGTGGTGACCTTCCAGGCCCAGGTGCTCAGCACCCGTGACCCCCTGAATGAGCTGTCGATCCGCTGGTCGAGCGACCTCGACGGCGCCCTCAACACCGACCCGGCCGATGGCACGGGCGTGGCGCAGTTCTCCACCGCGGCCTTGTCGGGCGGCGACCACGTCATCACCGTGGAGGTCACCGACAGCACCCTGCGCAGCGCCGAGGACTTCATCCGCCTCACCGTCAGCACCGCCGAGCAGGCGCCGGCCATCACCCTGCGCAAGCCCAACGCCGCAGATCAGGGCGTGGAGACGGTGCCCACGCTCTTTGAGGTTCTGGTGAGCGACGAGCAGGACGAGGCCCCCGACCTGCTGGTGTGGTTTGAGTCGGATCTCGACGGCGTCTTCTGCGAGCCCACCCCCGACCCCGACGGCCTCGCCAACTGCGACTTCGCCCTGTCGGTGGGCGAGCACACCCTCACCTTCGGCGTCATCGACAGCGACGACAACGAGAGCACGGTCGAGCTGCCCTTCACGGTCATCAGCGCCGACGCCTCGGACGATGACCTCGACGGCTACACCGAGGACGAGGGCGACTGCAACGACGCCGACCCCTCCGTTCAGCCCGGCGCCACCGAGTACGCCAACGACGTGGACGATGACTGCGACGGCGAGATTGACGAGGGCACCAACGCGGTTGACGACGACGGCGACGGCTTCTCCGAAGACGACGGCGACTGCGACGACGGGGAGATCACCACCTTCCCCGGCGCCCTGGAGGTCTGTGACGGGGTCGACAATGACTGTGACCTCACCGCAGATGAGACCACGAGCTGCTTCGACGACGACGGCGACGGCTACACCGAGCTGGAGAGCGACTGCGACGACGCCGACGCCAGCGCCTACCCCAGCGGGGCCGAGCTGCCCGACACCGTCGACAATGACTGTGATGGCGTGAAAGACGAAGGCACCACCGCCTACGACGACGATGGCGACTGCGCCTGCGAGATTTCACCCTGCACGGCGAGCGTGGAGCCCACCTGCACGACCCTCCAGGGCGACGACTGCGACGACGCCGACGCCGCCATCTTCCCGGGCGCCACCGAGCTGTGCGACAGCATCGACAATGACTGCGACGGCACCGCCGACCCCACCACCTCGGCCGACGCCGGCACCTGGTACCGCGACGCCGACGGCGACACCTACGGCGACCTCGCGGTGACCACCGCCGCCTGCGCCCTGCCGGCTGGCTACGCCGCCAACAGCAGCGACTGCGACGACAGCAGCGCCGCCATCAGCCCGGCCGACGCCGAGCTGTGCGATGGCGTCGACAACAACTGCAGCGGCGTGGTGGACGAGACCACGGCCACCGACGCGCTCACCTGGTACCTCGACGCCGACAGCGACACCTACGGCACCAGCGCCAGCACCACCAAGGCCTGCACCCAGCCGAGCGGCTACTCGGCTCTGTCTACCGACTGCAACGACAGCGCCGCGGCAATCAACCCGGCGGCGGTGGAGAAGTGCGATCTGTCGGACAACGACTGCGACGCCACCATCGACGAGAGCGACGCGGTCGATGCCAGCACCTGGTACCTCGATGTAGACGGTGACAACTACGGTCTGTCGACCTCCACCACCAAGGCCTGCTCGAGGCCCTCCGGCTACGCCAGCGTGGGCACCGACTGCAACGACGGCTCGGCGGCGGTAAGCCCGGCGGCCACCGAGATCTGTGATCTCGTCGACAATGACTGCGACAGCAGCACCGACGAGGGGGTCACCACCACCTACTACCGCGACGCCGACAGCGACGGCTACGGCAGCGCCACGGTCACCACAGCGGCCTGCTCGGCCCCCTCTGGCTATGTCGCCAACGCGACAGACTGCAACGACAGCACCGCCGCCATCAGCCCAGCCGACACGGAGGTCTGTGACGGCGTCGACAACAATTGCAGCGGCGCCATCGATGAGGCCAGCGCCGCCGACGCGCTCACCTGGTACCTCGACGCCGACAGCGACACCTACGGCACCAGCGCCAGCAGCACCAAGGCCTGCACCAAGCCCTCGGGCTACTCGGCCTCGTCGACCGACTGCAACGACGGCGCGGCGGCCATCAACCCGGCGGCCACCGAGCTGTGCGACCTCGCCGACAATGACTGCGACTCCACCATCGACGAGAGCGACGCGGCCGACGCCAGCACCTGGTACAAAGACACCGACGGCGACGGCTACGGCCTGCTGACCAGCACCACCAAGGCCTGCTCCAAGCCGACCGGCTATGTGTCGGTGGGCACCGACTGCAACGATGGCGCGGCGGCGATCAGCCCGGCGGGCACCGAGGTCTGCGACTACGTCGACAATGACTGCGACACCAGCATCGACGAGAGCGTGACCACCCTGTACTACCGCGACGCCGACGGCGACGGCTACGGCACCACGGCCACCACCACCAGCGCCTGCTCGCTGCCCTCGGGCTACGTCACCGTCAGCGGCGACTGCGACGATGGCAACGCCAGCCTCAACCCGGCCACCGTCTGGTACCGCGACGCCGACGGCGACACCTACGGTCTGTCCACCTCGACCAAGAGCCAGTGCGCCCAGCCCAGCGGCTATGTCTCCAACAACACCGACTGCAACGACAGCAGCGCCAGCGCCTACCCCGGCAAGACCGAGTCCTGCGACGGCATCGACAATGACTGCGACGGCAGCACCGACGAGATCAACGCCACGGGCTGCACCAACTACTACATCGACGCCGACGGCGATGGCTACGGCATCTCGGGCGGCTCGGCCAAGTGCTACTGCTCGGCCACCGGTCTGTACACCGCCACTACGGCCACCGACTGCTACGACAGCAACGCCAACGCCAACCCCGGGGCCACCGCCTACTACTCGACCCACCGCGGCGACGGCAGCTACGACTACAACTGCGACTCGGCCCAGTCCAAGTACTACACGACGATCTACTCCTGCACGGGCGCAGCCTGGATTTGCGTCGACTACACCAACGGCTGGACCAGCTCCGCGCCGTCCTGCGGCAGCTCCTCGACCTGGCGGACGGGCTGCAGCGCCTCCTTCGCGAGCTGCACCTACAGCGGCGGCTCGGCGCGCACCCAGACCTGTCGCTAAGCGGCGGGGATGGGGGGAACCCTCACGAAGGAGGGGTGAATCCTCATCGACGAGGGGGGGTACCCTCACG
>JBEIQK010000116.1:0-12252 GCA_040376505.1 Alphaproteobacteria bacterium
CCTCGACCTGATCGCAATTCTGAAGGATCGAACCGAACATCCACAACCAACTTCAAGCAAAAAGCATGACGTTTAAGCACCTTTTTCAAACAAATTACAGACTATGAACAGACGAATCCGCACCAATTCTCATCCGAATCGAAAACGAAACCAGAGAGCGCCAAACAGACACCCCGCGCGCCCGCCGCCACCGTCCGGGTGGGCCCAAGCCTCCGTTCGGAATACCCATCTCCTGCGCCTCGGAGACCCCATGGACGGCCCCGCCGGCCCGCCTCGCCGGCCCCTCGCCCTCGGCCCCTTCCTGCTCACGGCCCCCCTCGCCCGGGGCGCCATGGGGCAGGTCTGGCGTGGCACCGTGGGCGCCGAGGGGCCCACGGTCGCGGTGAAGGTGCTGGCGCACAAGGCCGGCGAAGAGGCCTGGGCGCGGGCGGCCTTTCGCAATGAGGTGCGCGCGGTCGCCGGCCTCGACCACCCGTCGATCGTCGCGGTGCTCGATCAGGGCGTGATTGACGAGGCCGCCGCCGCCCAAAGCGATGGCGCCCTGCTCGCGGGCAGCCCCTACCTCGTCATGCCGCTGATCGAGGGTCGCCCCCTGCAGGCCTTCGTCGGGCGCCTGCCCTGGGCCGATCTGCGCGAGGTCCTGCTGCAGCTCGCCGACGCCTTGGCCCACAGCCACGCCCGCGGCCTCATCCACCGCGACCTCAAGCCCGGCAACGTGCTGCTGGCCACCGCTCCCGGCGACGATCAGCCCTTGCGGCCGCTTCGCGCCTGCATCACCGACTTCGGGCTGGCCGACTCCCTCGAGGGCGAGGAGGGCCGCGACGCCACCGTGGCCGGCACCCCCGCCTACATGGCCCCTGAACAGATCGCCGGGGCCTGGCGCGATCAGGGGCCCGGGACCGATCTGTACGCCCTGGGCTGCCTGGGCTGGGCTCTGGCCACCGGCCAGCCGCCCTTTGGCCGCGGACGGAGCTTCGCCGAGCTGCGCCTGGACCACCAGCGACGCCCACCCCCCGCCTTCCTGCCGCGGATGCCCCTGCCCGCGGGCTACCTCTCCTGGCTCTGCCGTACCCTGCAGAAGCAGCCCCAGGACCGCTTTCTCTGCGCCGCCGACGCCGCCGCTGCCCTGCTTCTGCTCCCCGATGAGGCCCCGGCGGCGCCCGTTCACGACAGCATCCCGGCCCCCACCCACGACCTCGACACGGCCGATCGCCTCGGAGAGGCCCCGCTCGACCTCTCCACCCACATCACTGAGGGCGAGGCGCCGGCCCCCGGGGCGCCCAGCGACCTGCCCTGGCCGGCGCCCTCCACGCCGGCGCTCCCCTGCCCGCCGCCCCTCACCCTGAGCGAAGAGCGGTCCACCACCGCGATCCTCCCGGGGGTGGGCCTCAGCCTCTTCGGCCTGCGCACCATCCCGCTGGTGGGGCGCAGCGCCGAACGGACAGCGCTGTGGTCGGCCTTGTTGGAGGTGCACCGCCACCGCCGCCCGCGGGCCCTGGCCCTGCGCGGTCCCGCCGGCGTGGGCAAGGCGCGCCTCGCCGAGTGGCTGATGGAGCGGGCCCAGGAGAGCGGCGCCGCGCTGGCCCTGCGCGCCCGCTTTTCGGCCACCGATGCGCCCGGCAGCGCGATGGGCGAGATGCTCGGCCACGTCACGCGCTCCAAGGGGATGGCGCGCAGCGACCTGGCGTCGCGGCTGGTGCGCCTGGGGCTCACCGCCGGGGGCGAAGACGCGGCCCTGGCGCTGGCCGAGCTGGTCTCGCCGGCCGGACCGGAAGAGCTGGCCAGCGGGGGGCGGGTGATCCGCTTCGCTGGCGCCCGCGAGCGGATCGTGGTGGTGGAGCGTGCCCTTCGCGCGCTGGCCCACGAAGGGCGGCCGGACGGCCTGGAGCGGCCCCTGCTGCTCTGGCTGGATGATCCCGGCGCGACACCGGAGGGCCTTGAGCTGGTGCGCTACCTGCTGGGCGAGAGCGATCTGCCCCTGCTGGTGATCCTCACCGGCGCCGCCCCCCTGCCCGATGAAGAGCTGGCCGCCAGTGGGCGCCTCCTTCGCCTCGACGTCGGCCCCCTGCGGCCCGCCGCCCACCGGGCCCTGGTCCGCCACCTCGCCGGTCTGGAGGCCGATCTGGTCGAGCAGGTCGTCGAGCGCACCGAGGGCAGCCCCCTCTTCGCCGTGCAGCTCGTCACCGAGTGGGTCGCCCGCGGCGCCCTGGTGCCCGGCGCCGAGGGCTACCGCCTCGCACCGGGGCAGCCCCTTCAAATGCCCGCCTCGCTGGCCGATCTCTGGGGCAGCCGGGTGGAGCAAACCCTGCGACGCTTCCGCCCCACCGAGCAGTGCGCCATCGAGCTCGCCGCCCTGATCGGCGCCCGGGTGCGCCCCGAGGAGTGGCGCGCCGCCGCCCGCCTCGCCGGCTACGATCCGCGCCCTGAGCTGGTCGAACACCTCCTGGCCGTGCGCCTCGCCTACATCGAAGATGACGGCCCCGACTGGTCCTTCGCCCATCCGATGGTCCGCACCGCCCTTGAGGCCCGCGCCGCCGCCCAGGGTCGCTTGACCGCCCACCACCGCGCCATCGCCCGCAGCCTGCGCCACGGCGCCGGGGCCGGCCGGGTGGAGCGGATCGGCCGCCACCTCCTGGGCGCCGGGCAGCTTCATGCCGCCCTGGGTTGGCTCCTCGACGGGGCCGAAGAGCGCCTCGCCTCGGGAGACTTCCACGGCACCCAGCGCCTGCTCGACCTGCGCGACGAGGCCCTCCAGCAGGCCCAACTCGACCCGGCCGATCTGCAGTGGGCCGAGGGCTGGCTGATGCGGGCCGGCGCCTTGCGACAGGCGCGGATGCTGCCCGAGGCCCTGCTGGAGGCCGCCCGCGCCCTGACCCAAGCCCAGGCCCACAAGGCCCGCCGGCCCGCCGCCCAGGCGCTCCTGCACCTGGGCACCACCCTGCACTCCCTCGGTATGACCAGCCGGAGCTGGCGCCGCCTGCGCGAGGCCGAGCGACTCGCCCAACGCCTCGGAGATCCCACCCTCGCCGCCCGCGCCAACACGGAGCTGGCGCGCATTCTGATGGAGCGCGGCCGCTTTGGCGTGGCCCAGGCCCGCCTGCGCACCGCCCACGCCGCCTTCCTCGACGCCAGCGACGAGCGCGGCCTCGCCGACTCCCACTGGCTGATGGGCGCCCTGGCCAAGCAGCAGGGCTCCCTGGACCAAGCCGCCGCCCACCTCGCCACCGCGCTCTCGGTCTTTGAGCGCATCGGCGCCCGCGGCGGTGTGGCCCGCTGCACCAACGAATTGGGCGAGGTGGCCCGTCTGAGCGGCGCCCTGGACGAGGCCGAGCAGCACTACCGCGAGGCCCTGCGCCGCATGGAGGAGCTCGGCGCTGGCGATGTCGCCGTGGTGCGCTTCAACCTCGGCCTGGTGCTCCAAGATCGCGGCCGGGCCCTCGAGTCCGAGCCCCTCATCGCCGACGCCCTGGCCCGCTTTCACCGCTCCGGCCACGCCGCCCTCGAAGGCGCGGCCCACATCGCCCTGCTGGTCTGCGCCGCCACCGCCGGGGCCTGAGCCCACTGGGATCAGCACCTCGCCGAAGGCAGCCAGCGCCTTGTCCAGGCCACCTTCATCGACATCGACGTGGCCGCCAGCGCCGAGCGAGCCGCCGCCCTGGCGATGCGGGCCGGGCAGACCGACCGCGCCGAGTCGGCGATCCACCTCGCGGTGGGCCAGTGGAGCGCGCTCGGCCGCGCCGAGGCCGCCCAGCGCGCGGCCAGCCTGCTCTTGCGCGCCTAGCGGCCCCGGCTGGGCTCGAGGCGGGCCGCCATCTCACAGCCGGCCGCCAGCCCCTGATCGCAGGCCTCCCGGGCGCCGGCGACGGCCTGGCGCAGCTCGCCCTTGCCCTCGTAGCAGACCGCGCGGCCCAACCAGGCCTCGCCGCTGCGGCTGTCCAAGCGCAGGACCTCGGTGAAGGCAGCGATGCAGGCGTCGTGATCGCCGAGCGCCGTCTCCACCGCGCCCAGGCGCAGGCGGGAGGGGATGTCGGAGGGATCGAGCTCGGCGGCCTTGCGGAGGTCGACCTTGGCGCCCGCGAAGTCTTCGGCGTCGGCCTTGGCCCGCCCGCGCAGGGCGTGCCCGCGGAAGTTCTCGGGCTCCTCGGCCAAGGCCTCGGTGCACAGGGCGATGGCGGCGGCGAAATTGCCCTCTCCGGCCTTGGCCTCGGCCTCGTCGAGGAGGCGGGTGACCTTGGTGGTGCGCTGAACGTCGGGGTTGTCGACCAGCGAGCCCACCAGATCGATGGCGCCGCCGCCGTTGGCGAAGACGAGGTTGAGGGTCTGGTAGTGCCAGGCCTCGGCGTCCTTTTCGGCCACGATCGAGAGGATGGCCTCGCCCTGGGGCCCCTCCACGGGCACGATCAGGTCGGCCGTGCCGCCGTCATTGCTGGTGTTGACGGTGCCCTGCACCCACCAGCCCACCTCCACCGGAGTGCCCAGGCGCGCCACGGCGTCTTCGTTGGCCGAGACCGCCTCCACGGCGTCGACCACGACAGGCTGGCTCACGATGTAGGTGCGCACCCCCGCATAGACGCCACCGCCACAACCGAGGCAGAGCAAGGTGAAGCCCGTGAAGAGGCCGCAACCCACGCCCAGATAGAAGGTGCTGCTCCGTTCAGCCATGGCTACCAGTCATCCTCTTCGCGGTCGTCGTCATCATCGAGAGGATCGCGCACGTCGTCTTCGTCTTCGTCCTCGTCCTCGTCTTCATCGTCGTCGAGGAGATCGTCTTCGTCGTCATCGAAGTCGTCTTCATCGAAGTCTTCGTTGTCGCCGAGCCCTTTGCCCTCCTCCTCGTCCTCATCGTCGAAGTCTTCTTGGCCCTGCACCCACAGCTCGTAGGCCGAGCGGATGCGCGGCTCCATGCGGGGCTTGAGCTTGAGGAGGGTCTGGAACAGCTCCTGGTTGAGCAGCCCCCGCTCGCCCCAGGCCCGGATGGCGGCCTCGGAGAGTTGGGCCTTGCTGGCCCCGGCTGCCGGCAACAGAGCGAGGATCTCAGCGCCCTGAGCCCGGTTCTTGACGAGCTGCCGGATCTCGTTGGCGTCGAGGATGCTGATGAGGAGGTCGATCAGAGGCTGGAGGTAGGCCATCACGCACCCATGCAGGCCCGCTCTGCCTAATGTGGATGGTCGCCGCTGTCGCGCGCCTGCCGCACCCTGCCGCGCTGTCCGACCGCGGGCGGCCGGTGTTACCCTGCTCGGCGCTCCGTTGGCCCTGCGCCGACCCCGCCCAGGTGGTCCCCGATGGTCCTTTGCCTGCTCCTCGGCCTCGCCTTCGCCGCCGAGCCCGCGCCGCTGCCCTACGCCGATGCCCTCCAGCGCGCCCTCGACAACAACCTCACCTTGCAGGCCGCCGGGCTCGAGGTCGAGGCGGCCGACGGCGCCCTGCTCGCCGCCCGCGGCGACTTCGACCCCTTGCTCACCTCGACCCTGGCCCACGCCCGCGGCACCGACGAGTCGATCCAGCAGTTTGGCGAGGTCTTGAGCCGCTACCAGGCCACGAGTTGGGGGGCCAACCTGAGCCAGCGCTTCGCCACCGGCACCACCCTCGATGTGGGTCTGTCCACCGCCAAGACCTCCTTTCGCTACGAGCTGCGCGACAGCAGTCTCATCGTCGAGAGCGAAGAGCCGCAGTACCAGAGCCGCCTCGGCGCCAGCCTGAGCCAGGCCCTCCTTCAAGGCCACCGCCGCGACTACAACCAGGCCGGCATCCAGCGCGCCGCCGCCGCCCGCTCGATCGCCGAGCTGGAGCACAAGGCCCTGCGCGACCAGACCCTGGCCCTGGCGGCGACCCGCTACTGGGATCTGTGGTACCAGGCCCGTCGCGTCGAGCTGGCCCAGGCCGCCATCACCCTGGCCGAAGAGGAGCTGCGCGTGGTCAGCGCCCGGGTGGAGCAGGGCACCCTGGCCCCGGTAGAACGCACCCACGCCGAGTCGCTGCTGGTGGCCGCTCGCGCCCAAGCGCTCCAGGCCGAAGCGGCCCGCCGCGCCGCCCGCGATCAGCTCCTGCTGGTGATGGGCGAGTCCGCCGGCGCCGACCTGCGCCCCAGCACCCCGCCCGCCGATCCCAGCGCCGCCGCCCCCGAGCCGGCCGCCGCCGTCGAGGCCGCCCTGGCCCAGAACCCTGACCTGGCGCGCCTCCGCCGCGCCGCCGAGCAGGCCGAGCTGGAGCGCGCCCTCGCCGCCCATGGCCGCCTGCCCAGCCTCAACGCCACCGCCAGCTACGCCCTGCTTGGCTACGAGACCAGCCAGGGCGCCGCCATCGGCGAGGTCTTCACCAACGATCTGCACGAGTGGTCGGTGGGCGCCAACCTCGCGATGCCGCTTGGCAACCGCGCCGACAAGGGCGCCCTGGCCGAGGCCGACGCCCGGGCCCGCCAGGCCCGCCTCTCCACCCAGGCCGAAGAGCAGGCCATCGCCCAGGCCGTCCGCGGCCAGCTCGACGCGCTGCTCACCACCCGCGCCACCGTCGAGCTCGCGCAGATCAACCTCCGGCTCGCCGAAGAGACGCTCACCGCCGAGCGCGCCCTCCGCCAGGCCGGCCGGGCGATCCAACGCGACGTGCTGGCCGCCATCCAGGCGGTCAACGACGCGGGGGTGGCCCTGGAAAAGGCCAAGGCCGACCACCAGCTCGCCCGCATCGAGCTTCAGCGCCTGCAAGGCAGCCTGTAGGAGATCCCGATGGCCACGAGCTTCAGCCGGACCCACCGCTCCAGCCACGCCTGCGCCCGCCCCCCCGCCGAGGCCGCCGCCGCCTGGATCGACCCCGATCGCCAGCTCCGCTGCCGCCCCGAGGTGGCCAGCCACAGCCGCCCGGCCCCCGAGCAGCTCCGCCTGCGCCTCGCCGAGATGAAGCACGGCCCCACCGCCTTCACCGGCGACTACACCCTGGTCTTTGCGCTGGACACCGGCGGCGCCGAGCCGGTCGCTCGCTGGCACAGCCTGCCCGGCGGCAACCCGATGGTGCGCGGCGAGGCTCGCTTTCGCCCCCGGGGGGCCGGCAGCACCGTCCACTTCGAAGAGACCGTTACGGTGGAGATGCCGGTGGGCGGCATCGCCGGCACCCTGCTGCGGCCGATCGTCGAACCGATGATGGAGCGCGGCATGGCCGGCTTCGCCGAACGGATGGCAGCCCTGCCCTAGGGGCCCCGCCGCTAGCTGGCGATGCCCCGCACCCCGGGAACATCGATGCCATGCAGCTCGCGGAAGAGGCTAAGCGCGGCGCGGTCGGTCATCGCCGACAGGAAGTCGGTCACCGCGAGCAGGCGCAGGTAGGGCGAGGCCGGCAAGGGCTGGGGGAGGAGCTGGCGGGCCCGCCCCTGGGGCCCCCGCGGGTCCGCCGCTTGTACGGCGGGCACCAGGATGTCGAGCAGCCCGCCCAGCACCTTGTAGCCGGCGAGCTCGATGCGCAGCACCTCGGCGGCCTGGTAGCAGCGCTGGCGGGTGACCTCGCTGATCTTCAAGAGCGCGTCGCTGGCCTGGATGTTGGCGGTGAGCGGCTGGCGCAGGGCCCCGGCCAGCAGGGCGTCCTCGGCCTGGGCGAAGGCCTCGGCCACCTGGGCCACCACCACCGAGATGGCGCGCGCCCGCAGGTAGCCCACCTGTTCGCGATCGGCCTTGTGACGTCGCTCCACCGACGTGCCGATGACGGCCTCGAAGAGCCCGATGATCTCGTCGGCGTCGACGTAGCCGAGGGTGAAGCCATCCTCGAGATCGAGGATTCCATAGCAGAGGTCGTCGGCCGCCTCGACGAGGTAGGCGAAGGGGTGCCGCGCCCAGGAGCCGTCCTCGAAGGACAGCAACCCAAGGCCCTCCGCCACTTCCGCGAAGGCCGCCCGGTCGGCGCTGACGTAGTTGAACTTCTTGCGCGCCACATGGGGCCCGCCCTGCCAGTGCGCCTTTCGGAAGAGCGAGCCTTGCGGGTACTTGGCCGCGGCCCCGAGCGTGGCCAGGGTGAGCTGCATGCCGCCGCGCCCGGCGTACATGTCGAGCGAGGCCACCAGCCGAAAGCTCTGGGCGTTGCCTTCGAAGTGCTCCAGATCGGCCCGCTCGGCGGCGTCCAGCTCGGCGGTGACCCTGGGATTGCTGACGAACCAGCTCGCGATGGCGTCCTCCCCGGCGTGGCCAAAGGCCGGATTGCCGATGTCGTGCATCAAGGCGGCGCTGGCGACGATGTCTCCCACCTCGGAGGGGTGCAGCTCGGGCCAGCCCGGCCGCGGCCGCAGGCGCTCGCCCACCCGCTTGCCCAGGCTGCGGCCCACCGAGGCCACCTCCATGCTGTGAATGAGCCGGTTGTGGATGTGATCGTTGGCCGGCATGGGAAAGACCTGGGTCTTGTCTTGCAGGCGGCGAAAGGGCGTCGAGAAGAGGATGCGGTCGAAGTCGCGCTCGTAGGCACCCCGGCCGATGCCTTCGGCCCGCTGGGCGGCGCCCAGGCGGTCCGCTGAGAAGAGGCGACTCCAGGACATCGACATCGGCGGCGCTCCAGCGAGGCGGCCCTCTACCCGGTGCGCCGCCTCACCGTCGATCGCCCGGCCTCAGACCGAGTAGAACTGCACATAGCGGTCGCCGCTGCCCATCACGGCCGCCACGGTCTCCCAGCTCCACAGATCGTCTTCGCCCTTGGCCCCCTGGCCCTTCGAGCTGCTGGCGTCGTTGGCATCGTAGCTGTGGTAGCTGCCCTTGTCGTACAGCGTGCCGTAGGGATCGTCCACGCGCAGTCCGCGCTCGCTCACCCACTGCACGCGAACGATGTGCTTGTACTTGAGGCCCGGCCCCCAGGCCATTCCCATGGTGGCCGACTGCCCTTTCTCCAAGCGGGGGAGCACGTTCTCGAAGTACCAGGCCTGGGTGTCCTTGGCCGAGCGCCGCCCGCCAAAGGCCACCCGCTTGACCTCTACATCGAACTGATTGGCGATCCACGTCTGCCCGGTCTGATCAAAGCGGGTGCCCTGGCCCTCCTTCACCAGCATCTCGTCGATCTTGTCTTCGAACTGCTTGTTCTTTTCGCCCGCGCCGGCCCCGAGCGCGTTCAAGGCCATGGCGATGGCGGTGACGTTGCACATCGAGTCGGCCTCTTCGTAGCGGCCCTTGTTGTCGCGCTGGTTGCGGTAGGTCGACTTCGCCGCGAGCTTTTTGTAGTAGGGCGCTCGGTCGGCCTCGGGCAGAGCGGCCACCGCGGCGCGTACCACCGCGATCTCATCGAAGCTGAGCCGCTTCTGCGTCAGCAGCGCGGTCGCCTCGGCCGACAGCCCGCTGGGAGCGCCCGTCGCCTTCGCCCCGGCCGCTGCCACCTTGGCGCGCAGGGCGTCCTGGCGGTCGGCGTTGCTCGCCGATCCCACGCTGGTGCCCCCCGAGCGGCCCGACGATGCGCCCGTCTCCGACGATCGGTGGGCTCGTGCCTGCTGCTTCGCCATCGCTGCCTCCGCGCTCGCCAGCAGGGTAGACAATTCGGGCCCCTCCTGCTTCTGCCGTCACGCAAGCGTCACCGCCGCGGGAAGGCCGCGACGGGCCAGCGGGTTCGCCCCGACGATGCTTCACGGAGGTTCCTCTTGACCACCCGCACCGCGCTGCTCCTCGTCGCTGGCGCCACCTTCGGCGCTGGCCTGATGGTCGCCCCCACCATCTGGCGGTCGGCCAACGCCGCCCCCACCGCCGACACCCCGCTCTCGCCCACCACCTACAACCCGGCCCAGAGCCTCGCCCCGCTGGTCGACAAGCTCGGCCCCGCCGTCGTTCACATCACCACCTCCAAAAAGCTGGCCTCCGCCGAGCAGGGCACCCTGCCCTTCCTGTTTGGAGTGCCCGACATGGAGCGCCCCGAGCGCCAGGGCGTGGGCTCGGGCTTCCTGATCTCGGCCGATGGCTTCATCCTCACCAACAACCACGTCGTGGAGGGCGCCGACAAGGTGCTGGTGCGCCTCTCCACCGGCGCAGAGCAGTCGGGCACGGTGGTGGGCACCGATCCGCGCACCGACATCGCCCTCGTGAAGATCGAGGGCAAGGGCCTGCCCAGCACCACCCTGGGCGACTCCAACGCCCTGCGGGTGGGCGACTGGGTGGTGGCGATCGGCAACCCCTTCGGCCTCGATCACACCGTCACCGCCGGCATCGTCTCGGCCAAGGGGCGCACCATCGGCGCCGGGCCCTACGATGACTTCATCCAGACCGATGCCAGCATCAACCCCGGCAACTCCGGCGGCCCGCTGTTCAACCTGAACGGAGAGGTGGTGGGCATCAACACCGCCGTCAGTCGCATGGGCCAGGGCATTGGATTCGCCGTGCCGATGGCGATGGTGAAGCCGATCATCGACGAATTGCGCGACACCGGCAAGGTCAGCCGCGGCTGGATCGGCGTGGGACTGCAGAACCTCGACCCCAACCTGAAGAGCCGCCTCAACGTCTCGGTCGACGAGGCCGTGGTGCTCTCGGCGGTCTACCCCAACACCCCCGCCGCCAAGGCCGGCCTGAAGGCCGGCGACGTGCTGGTGCGCATCGACGGCCAGCCGGTCGGCGAGTCCGACGCCCTGGTGCGCGAGATCGGGACCCATCGCCCCGGTGAGAAGCTCAAGCTCACCTACCTGCGCGGCGGCAAGGAGGCCGAGGCCACCGTCACCCTCGCCGAGCGCCCGGCCGAAGACGACCTGCGCAGCCAGCGCTTCTCGAGCAGCCCCGCCCCCGATGAACAGAGCGAAGGGCGCCTGGGCATCGCGGTGCGCCCCACCGACAAGGGCGAGGAGCCCGGCCTCGTCGTCACCACCGTGGAGCGCGGCAGCCCCGCCGAGAGCCTGCTCCGCCCGGGGGATGTGATCCTCGAAGCCAATGGGGCGCCGGTCCGCACGGCCGACGACCTCAAGGCGGCCCGCAAGAAGGGCGATCTGCTGCTGGTGGTGGCCCGCAAAGGGAGCCAGCTCCTGATCGAGGTCCCAGGCAGCAAGTAGCCGCCGTCGTCGCCGCGCAGCCTGTTGCCTGTGGCGCAACAGGCTGTGTTTGTTCTTGGGGTCCTGCCCACCCTTGACCGGGGCGCCGCTCCCGTGGTCCCCTACGGCCCTCCCCCTCGCCGGAAGGTGCCGATGTCCCTACCTTCTCCCGACGCTTCGCCCCTGCGCGAAGCCACCGACCCCTTTGTTCAGACGAGCGCGGTGCTCACCGGCTTCTCCGCCGTCGAGCTGTGGGGCACAGGCATGGTGGCCTCCTACCGGCAGGTCCTCCAGGAGGCCGCCAGCGCGCCGATCGCCGACCGTCTCGTCGCCACCGGCGAGGCCATCTTTCGCCGCACCCCCCACAACCCGGCCGCCGTCGACGAGGCCTTCCGCCACGAGATCCTGGCCGACGCCACCCTCGGGCCCGTCGCGCGCGGCCTCATCCAGCTCTGGTACCTCGGCGCGTGGACCCAACTGCCCGCCATCTGGCGGCGCGATCACGGCGCCAACCCCGGCGATCAGTCGCGGGTGATCTCGGCCCAGTCCTACCCCAACGCGCTCGTGTACCTCGCCGCCGACACCCACCCGCCGGGCGCCCGTCAACCCGGCTATGGCTCCTGGGCCCTGCCCGCCACCTCTGTTCAAGCCCGTCGCCCCGGCGAGGAGCAGCCATGAGCGAAGCCGTCTACGATGTCGTGATCGTCGGAGCTGGCATCGCCGGCGCCATCGTCGCCCGAACCCTGGTTGCCGCCGGCAAGAGCGTGCTGGTGCTGGAGGCCGGCCTCTCGGCGGGTATGGATTTTGACAAGGCCGCCGACACCTACCAGGGCTATCTGGACACCTTCTACAAGGCCTCCGCCAAGGTGCCCAACGCGCCCTACCCCGATCTGCCGGTGGCC
This sequence comes from Alphaproteobacteria bacterium, assembly GCA_040376505.1. Lineage (GTDB taxonomy): Bacteria > Myxococcota_A > UBA796 > UBA796 > UBA2385 > JBEIQK01. The sequence goes on from JBEIQK010000116.1 coordinate 11,860, forward strand.
CCCTCCCCTTCCGTGATGGATGTCTCCCAGATCGCACCCGGCGCGGTAGACACCCAGGGCTACTTCGTCCAGCGCGGCCCCCTGCCCTTTCCCAGCGACTACATCCGCGTGGGGGGCGGCGCCACGATGCACTGGCTGGGCACCTGCCTGCGCATGTTGCCCAATGACTTCTCGATGGCCAGCACCTATGGCCATGGCGTAGACTGGCCGATCGACTACGCCACCCTGCGGCCCTACTACGAGATGGCCGAGCGCGAGATCGGCGTATCGGGCGAGGTGAGCGAGCAGGTGCTGCCGGGCGCCGGCCCCGACTACTGGGGCGAGGGCTACGCCCTGCCAATGCAGAAGCTGCCCCAGTCCTACCTGGATCAGGTGGTCGACCGGCGGGTGGGC
>JBEIQK010000731.1:0-3339 GCA_040376505.1 Alphaproteobacteria bacterium
GGCCAACCAGGGCCGCCGGGAGGAGGCGCTGCAGGCCACCCAGGAGGCGGTCGACCGTCACCGCGACCTCGCTGCCCATCGCCCCGCCGTCGCCCACCCCGACCTCGCCATCAGCCTGAACAGCCTGGGCATCCGGCTCGCGGCCCTGGACCGCCGGGAGGAGGCGCTGTGGGCCACCCAGGAGGCGGTCGACCGCGCCCGCGACCTCGGCGCCCAAGACCTCGCCGCCTTCCGGCCCGTCCTCGCGATGACCCTGACCACCCAGGGCAAGGTGCTGGCGGAGCTCGGTCGCCGGGAAGACGCGCTGCAGGCCACCCAGGAGGCGGTCGACCACTGCCGCGCCTTCTACGCCCAACACCCTGGCTTTCTGCCGCAGCTCGCCAGCGCACTGTCCAACCTGGGCGACGACCTCTCGGCCCTCGGCCGCCGCGAAGAGGCGCTGCGGGTCACCCAGGAGGAGGTCCAGCACTACCGCAGGCTCCGCGCAGGAGACCCGAACGCCTTCCAACCGGCCCTCCTCCACAGCCTGAACAAGCTGGCCGCCCGCCTCGCCGCCCTGGGCTCAAGCGAGGCGGCGCTGGGCGCCAGCCAGCAGGTGGTCGAGGTCTACCGCGAGCTGCGCGCCCCCAACCCGGCCACCTTCCGGCCCGAGCTCGCGACGAGCCTGAACCACCTGACGCGGACGCTGCTGGAGCGGGACCGCCCCGCGGAGGCGCTGCGGGCCACCGAGGAAGCGGTGGCGCTCTACCGCGACCTGCGCGCCCGCAAGCCCGCCGCCTTCGGCCCGGAGCTCGCGGGCACCCTGCTCACCCTGGGCGACCTGCTCTCGGAGATGGGCCGCCGGGAGGAGGCGCTGCGGGCCACCCAGGAGGCGGTCGACCTCTTCCGCGCCCTGCGCGAGAAGGAGCCAGGCGCCTACCGGCTCGACCTGGCAGCGGCCCTGAACACCCTGGCCGTGCGGTCTTCGTACCTGGGCCGCCGGGAGGAGGCGCTGCAGGCCACCCAGGAGACGGTCGACCTCTTTCGCGCGCTGAGCGCCCAGGAACCGGCCCACTTCCGGCCGGAGCTCGCGCGCAGCCTGAACGAGCTGGCCACCCAACTCTCCACCCTGGGCCGCCGGGAGGAGGCGCTGCGGGCCACCCAGGAGGCGGTCGAACACTACGGCGACCTCAGCGAGAGGCACCCGGCCGACTTCTGGCCCGCCCTCGCGAGCAGCCTGAACGCCCTGGGCCGGCGGCTCTCCGACCTTGGCCACGAGGAGGAGGCGCTGCAGGCCACCGCGCTGGCGGTCGATCACCACCGCGCCCTCTGCGACCAACAACATGAACAGTTCCGGCCCGACCTCGCGGAGAGCCTGATCCACCTGGGCGTCCGGCTCTCGGCTCTGGGTCGCCGGGAGGAGGCGCTGCGGGCCACCGAGGAGGCGGTCGACCTGCACCGCGCCCTCTGCGCCCAACATCCCGCCCGCTTTCCGTCCAACCTCGCCGCCAGCCTGAACCACCTCTCCCGCCGCCACACCGAAGTCCAGAACCCCGCGGGCGCCTTCGCCGCTGCCCAGGAGGCGGTGCTCACCCTGGCCCCTCTTTTCCGCTCGCTCCCGGCGGTGATGAGTCCGCGCATGTCCGACCTGCTCGATGACTATGGAACGGCGGCCCGGCTTGCGGCCAGTCGGTCGACGAGGCGCTCGTCGCCGAGCTTCGGGCCCTCCTGCCGGCCTGAGCTCACTTCCAGACGCGCAGGCGCAGAAACCCCCGGGGGTTTGGTCACCTCTACATGTGGAAGTGCCCATACCCCCAGAGATCCCGTCCACCTCAACCTGTGTACGCCGCCAATCCCCCAGGGTTCCGGCCACCGCTACACGTAGAAGCCCCAAAACCCCCAGAGGTCCCGGCCACCTCCACCGGTGTGCGCCGCCAAACCCCCAGGGTTCCGGCCACCTCTACCCGTGGAAGTCCCCAAACCCCCAGCCCCCGAGCCGCCCGCCCCAGCCAGGAGCGCTGGGCCCACGCGCCACACCCCTTGTCCCCCGTCACCCCACGCGCAAACGTACAACCCAATGGTTGTAGATCACCCCGACCCCGCCCTCGATCGCCTCTTCCGGGCCCTGGCCGACCCCAGCCGCCGCGACATCCTGCGCCGGACGATGACGGCGTCGATCTCGGTGACGGAGCTCGCCGCCGCCTACGAGATGTCCTTCGCCGCCGTGCAAAAGCACGTCGCCGTGCTCGAAGCGGCGGGCCTCATCCACAAGACCGTCCAGGGTCGCGAGCGCCTCGTTCGCGCCGACCCCACCCAACTCGCCCGCGCCCGCGCCGCGCTCAGCGCGCTGGAGGCGCTCTGGTTCGACCGCTTCAGCCAGCTCGACGTGGTCCTCAGTCCCCCCAAGGAGTAGCCTGTGCCTATCCTCTCTGTCTCCTCAAACGCCGAGGCCCTCTCGCTCACGGTCGTCGGCGAATATCCAGTCCCCCTGGACCGCCTGTGGGCCGCCTGGGTCGATCCCCGGCAGCTCGAGCGCTTCTGGGGCCCGCCCACGTGGCCGGCCACCTTCACCCGCCACGACATGGTGCCGGGGGGGGGTCTCGGTATCACATGACCGGACCCAATGGCGAGACGGCGGCGGGCTACTGGCGCTTTCTGTCGGTGGAGCCGGGGCGGTCCTTTGAGGTAGAGGATGGCTTCTGCGACGCCGAGGGCCGCCCAAACCACGAGCTGCCCGGCTGTCGCCTGCAGGCCCGCTTTGAGGCCACGGCTGAGGGCTCCCGCTTCGTCCTGTTGACCCGCTTCCCGACCGTGGAGGCGATGGAGCAGCTCCTCGGGATGGGCATGATGGAGGGGATGCAGGGCGCCCTCGCCCAGTTGGACGACGTGCTGGCCGACCTCGGCGCCGAGGCATAGGGAGACACCCACGACCACAACGGGGGTCGCCGAGGAAGGCGGCGCCCGCTTCATCTTCAGCGGCGAGCGGCGACAGACCGCGCAGCGGATCGGCGTGGAGGGCCCCGGCACCCGCATCACGGTGCGCATCGCCGCCCCCCCAAAAGCGGTGCGCGCCTCGGGGTCAATCCCTCCTCCCAGCGGTTGGAGTCCGTGCGGACCAACTAACCAGTCTCCAAGGCACCCCCTTGGCCCGAAGAGACCACGCCACATCAAAAACGGAGGCGACTGAGCACACCCGAAGAGCGGCCCCATCCAGGCCGCAAGGTGGTTTGGAATCGGCCATCCCCTGGTCGCCCTCCATCCAGGGGCCTCGGCATAGCCTGAACATGGCACCACGCTCCTCCCCAATCCAGACCGCCACACGCCTGGCCAAGAGAGACCCGCCCATGCAGACCCACCCAC
>JBEIQK010000374.1:0-6159 GCA_040376505.1 Alphaproteobacteria bacterium
CACCCCCCCCCGCCGGGGCCTGGGGGCGGGGGCGCGCCTGGGGCGGGGGCGGCCGGGGCTCGGCCTGATAAACACGGCCGGGGGCGAGCGCGTCGACGCCGACGCGGCCCTGGCCGCCTTGAAGGCCGGGAGGCTCGGTGCGCTCGGCCTCGACGTCTTTCCCGAGGAGCCCTGGCCGCGCCTCGGCGAGTTTGCTTCCACGCCGGGCTGCTTCGTGGGCCCCCACGCCGCCGGCTACCACGAACAGCTCGCCGAGGGCGTCAGCGAGGGGCTCGTCGCCAGCGTGCGGGCCGTTGTTGCGGGCGCTCCACTGCCCTGGCCGGTCTGAGGCCCCCGGCGCCGAGCCCGCTGCGGCCGACGCATCCGCGCGGGGGCCTGTGCTACCCTTCGACGATGCGCAAAAACACCCTCGCTCCCGCCTCTCTCTCCCTGGCCCTCGTCGCGCTTGGCGTGCTCGGGGGCTGCGGCATCGAAAACAAGGTGGGCGCCGGCGGCACCGACACGGGGAGCCCCCCCGTGGAGGCCTGCGAGCCCACGGCCGAGCGCTGCGACGGCCTCGACAATGACTGCGACGGCGCGGTGGACGAAGACCCGACCGATCCGCAGCGTGGCTACGAAGACGGCGACGGCGACGGCGTGGGCGGCGTTGAGGTGGTGGCCTGCACCCTGCCCGACGGCACGGTGGATGCGGGGGGCGACTGCGACGATGCGGCGCCGGCCGTCTTTCCGGGCGCCCCGGAGATCTGCGATGAGCTCGACAACGACTGCGACGACGCCGTGGACGAGGCCGACCCCGACCTCGTCGACGGGCTGGTGCGCTACGTCGACGCCGATCTCGACGGACACGGCGACCCCGACTCCGCCTTCGTCTCCTGCGACCCGGCCGCCGGCGTGACCACCGCCGACGACTGCGACGACGCCGAGGACTTCGTCTACCCCGGCGCCACCGAGATCTGCGACGAGATCGATGAAGACTGCGACGGCGTGCTCGATCCCGAGGACTGCGAGTGCGGCGGGCCGGCCGACACCGGCCACGTGGTGGCCATCACCAACAGTCAGGCCGAGGCGGCCGGCTACACCATGAACCTCGAGTGGGAGACGGTGGCCACGGGCCTGGGGCACAGCGTGCGCTCCGTCCTGCTGGGCGATCTGGCCTCAAGCAGCACCCTGGCCGGCGTCGATCTGCTCGTCGTAACGGTTGGTGTCAGCACCTTCCCCGCCGGGGTGGAGGCCGGCATCGCCGCCTTCATCGACGCGGGCGGCTCGGTCTACCTGCAGAGCGAGTACCACTGCCCCTACTCCACCAACCAGGCCTTCGCGAACATCGTCAACGGGCGCGGCGCCAGCTTCGCCTGGACGGGCACGATCTCCGGTGATCTGTACGCCGGCGTCAGCGCCAGCGGCTGCATCGCCGACTACCCCAGCGCCTTCCCAGGCTTCGACTACTACTGGTATGGCTGCGGCGGCGTCGGCATTCCCGGCTTTCTCCGGTACGGCGGCAGCGACATCGCCTTCCAGTTTTGCCCGACAGACCGCAGCAAGGGGCAGATCATCACCACCACCGATCAGGACTGGGTGCTGCGGGCCGGCGCCGAGGACCACCTGCTGATGGCCAATATGCTCAACGCCCTGGCCACCCACCCCTTGTCCTGCCCCTGAGGGGCGCGGCCCCTCAGGACTTGCTGGGCTTGTGCTTGTGGGTCGGCGTGGTCTTGACGGCCTTGGGCGGCTTGCAGGAGCCGCCGTTGATGTCGACCTTGCTGGCCTTGTAGGTCTGCGTGGTGGAGCTCTTGAACGTCGTGCTGGACCCCGAGCTCATCATCGTGTCCTGCTTGGCCTCAATCGCGACCGTCTGGCTGGCGTCGAGCTTGAAGTCCTTGCACTTCACGGACAGCGTCTCTTTGGCCTCGACGATGATGTGCTTGCCGCTGTTGGTGGTGACCTCCTTCTTCGAGGAGTCCAGCGTGTGCCAGATGACGCCGCTCTTCACGTCGAGGCGGGTGCCGGCCTTGGCGCCGAAGTCCACCCGCTCTTTGCCGTCGGTGTCGTCGAAGATCACCATGTGGTCGTTGCGCGACCAGAACACGCGCTTGTCGTTCTTCTCGTCGTCGTTCTTGTAGGGCTCGGCCTTGTCGTCTTTGCCGTTGTAGACCGCGCCCACGATGTAGGGGCTCATCGACTTGTAGGCGTAGGCCAGCACCACCTCGGTGCCAATGTCGGGCAGGATGACGAGCCCGCGCTGCTTGCCGCTCATCGGCGCCATCATGCGGCACCAGGACGAAGACAAGGCCTCGCCGCTGTCGACCGGGAACTGCACCTTGACCCGGTGCATCTTCTCGGGGTCCTTGTTGTCGGTGACCACACCCACCACGAGACCGTTGATCATCGCCGCCCCCTCAGTTGATCTGGGTCATGGCCGCGCTCAGGGTGAGCTGCGAACCGCCATCCACCGAGCAGGAGGTGCCGCTCTTGAGCTCGGTGCTGGTGCCGGACTTGGCGCTGATGGTGCTGTCGGCCTCCAGGATGAAGTCCTTGCACTTGAGCGAGATCGTCTCTTTGGCCTCGATGATGATGTCCTTGCCCGAGTAGAGCGAGAGCACCTTCTCTTTGGCGTCCCAGATGACGCGGATCTCTTCGTTGTGCAGGATCAGCTCGACCCGCTCGTCGCCCTTGGTGTCATCAAAGGTGAGGCGGTGGCCCGAGCGCGACTGGAAGACGCGCAGGTTGTTGTCGCCGTCTTCGTTGGCGTAAGGCGGGGTGTCCTTGCCGTTGTAGACCCCGCCCAGCACGATGGCGTGGTGGAAGTCGCCGTGAACGAAGGCGACCAGCACCTCATCGCCGATCTCGGGGATGGTCATCCAGCCGCGATCTTTGCCGGCCATCGGCATCACGAGGCGGGCCCAGTCGGACTCGGGGGTCTCGGGCAGCATCGGGAATTTGAGCTTGACGCGCCCCATCTTTTTGGGGTCGACGTTGTCGACGACGAGGGCCTCGACGAGGCCGGGCATCTGTCCCGCCACGGGGCGTCCAGCGCGATCGGTGACCTTGGGCACGGGGCCTCCAGCAAGCAGCAAGGATGGAGTATAGGGGTGGAGCTTTGAGCGCGTCAATGCGTGAAAAGGCCGACGCCGCCGGTGTGTCGCGGGTGTTCACCCATTTGTCGCAGGGGGGCCTTTGGTGGCCCGAAGGGCGAGGCAGCGGTGAACGAGGGTGGTGCGGGGGTTGGGCGAGAGCCGCCACTCCACCTCGGAGACCGCGAGGGCATAGCCCAGCCGCTCCAGGTGAACGAGGAGCGTCGCCTCGTCAAAGGTCCAGGCGGCCGGCGTGATCTCCGGCGACCAGGAGAAGGGGCTGGTGAGCAGCAGCGTGCCGCCGGGCTGGAGAAGTGCATCGGCCTGGCCCAACAACAGGCTGGGGTCGCGCACGCTGTCGATGGCGTTGATCAGCAGCACCGCGCCAAAGGAGGCCGGCGCGAAAGGCGGATCGGTGGCGTCGGCCAGCACCCGCGGCCCGGGGTACCGCTGGAGCATCAGCCAGTCGAGGTCGACCCCGAGGATGTCGTCGCGGCCGTGGACGCCGGCCCCGCAGCACAGATCGAGGATCGGGCCGCCTACAGTGGCCAGCTCGGCGGTGAGCCAGCGGCAGAGCCCATCCTCGGGGCGGTCGGCGTAGGAGCGCAGGCGCAGGCGCGAGCGCGTGATTGGCCCCGACTCGGTGGCCAGCAGGCGATCGAGCACCTGCGGCGGCAGATCCCTGCGGAGCAGCACGGTCGCGCGCTCCTGATCGAGCCAGGCGTCGACCTCGCGCAGGACGATCGGCGTGTCGTCGACGACCGGGAAGCGCGCCCCACAGACGCAGGCGAGGCCCACCGGATCCAGGCGCAGCGGTGTTGAGGCCCGACAGGTAGGGCAGGTGAGGGGGATCACCCGACGATGACGGTGGGGCTGCCGACGATGAGGCTGCCGGAGCCCCCGCAGTGGGAGGTTTGGTCGCCGAGGCGGGCCACCGCGATGTTGTTGACGAAGACGGTGGAGCTGCCGGCCGCGACCTTCCACTGGTTGGGGCCGCAGCAGGCGGCGTGTACGCCGGGATCGCCGATGCGAAGCACCTGCAAGCCATTCACCAGCACGTCGGTGGAGCCCTTCTGGGCCGGACCCACCGCCGGATGCGGGCAGACCGGGCAGCCGTGGGCGTCGGCAGGGACAAAGGCGAGGTCGGTCTGGCGGGAGACAGGGGGCATGGAAAGACCTCCACTGGGCCCAAGGGTAGCCGATGGACCGCGGGCCGCACAGGGCGTCACCCAAACGTGGCAGGATGTCGACGGAGGCCCCCATGCTGCTGCCCGCCCTCCTGCTGGCCTGCGCGCCCTCGCTGCCCGTGGCCCTGCCGGCGGCGGTGGTGGGTGAGGATCTGCTGGCAATCGTGCGCTTCGCCGACACCTACCCCTGGGAGCCCGCGGTGGTGGAGGTCGGCCTTTGGGGCCCGCGCTACGCCACCGACGGCATCGTCGCCGCCCAGGCCGAGGTCGAAGGCGAGGCGCTGTGGCTCTACCTGCCGCTGCGCACCCCGGTGGGCGAGGGCACCGCCGCCCTGCGCCTCGACCGCGATGGCCTGCGCCTGCCCCTCGGGGCCCGCCCCGGCGAGTTCGAGCGGCGCTGGCCCCTCGCCGAGGCGCTGCCCGAGGACGCCCTTCAGGCCGAGGCCCAGGCCCGCGCCGAGGCCGGCGTAGACGCGGCGACGGCCGCCTGGCAGGCCGGTGGCTTCTCGCTCTTCGACGAGGGCGGCGCTTTGGTGGGCGCCCTGCAGATGGGCCTGCACCCCACCCTGGCCTTGTGGAGCCCCCGCTTCGCCACCCCCGAGGGGGCGCCCCAGGCCCTGCGCATCGAGGTCGACGGCGCCGATCTCCTGCTGCGCACGCCGATCGAGCCCTCGCTGGGCGGTGAGGGCGCCCTGCTGCGCCTCAACCCGGCGGCGGGCCTCGCGGTGCTGCCGGCGGGCCCGGCCCCCGACCCCCAGGACCTCGTCTTTCGCGTCGAGGCCGGGCTGCCCAGCCCCGCGGCGCAGCAGGCCGCCTGGCTCGAGGCCTCCACGCGCGCCAAAGAGGCCGAAGCGGCCTGGGCCGCCGCCCAATTGCCCCGCCTCAGCGAGGCGCTCCGCGGCCCCGACCGCGGCTGCCTCCCCATCGAGGCCCTCGACCCGGCGTGGACCCTGCTGCTGCGCGGCTACCAGCTCACCGTCGCCGCGACGTCGGCCGGCTGCGTGGTGCGGCTGTGGCCCGAGGTGGTGCAGCATGGCCGGCAGATGGAGCACGAGGCCCAGCCGGGCGCCGCGGTGCTGAGCCGGCCGGCGCCACGCGAGGGCTGATCTCTCCGGGCGGGCGGCCCAAAAAGAAGAAGCCCCCCTTGGCCAGCGGCGCCTCCACGCTCTTTCATCAGGAGGCGATACTCGGACCCAACCAAGGGGGGCGCGGCGACGTACAAAGTGCGTGCGTTCGAGGGGCTCACCACACTCGGTGGCCGGGTCTCGTTCGCGTAAGGGCCTACAGGTTCGGGCAGGCCGTGGGGCAGGAGCGGGGGTAGACCGGGAGGCTGGCGGGCAGCGCCTCGTCCACCTCCAGGCTGAGGTAGCTGCGGACCCAATCTCCAAGGAGGAGGTTGAAGTTGGCGCAGTCGGCGGGCAGCGGCTGGAGCATGGTGCTGCACCAGGGCTCCCGGGGCGGCGGCGCGAACTCGCGGCTGATCACCTGAAAGCTCGGGCGGTTGAAGTCCAGCTTCTGGGCCCAGTCGAGCTGCGGGGTGCGCCAGTCTCCCTGAACATAGGTCTCGGGCTTGAAGGACCCATCCCAGTCCCAGCCGGTCGACCAGGAGTCCTCGTTCAGCGTGGTGCCCGCCTCGGCGGCCGGCTGAAAGGCGGACACCGCCGCGACCGCCAGACCACCGAGCACGAAGCCGAAGAGCCGAGGTGCTGAGGAGGTGGAGGTCATGGGCGAGGTTCCTGGGGGAGCGGGGGATGTTGAACCCCTGTGCAAGCCCCGTGCCAGGCCCCGGCGTGCGGGGCCTCCGCGTTGAGAATACCCATGAGCACTGCATGTCTTCTGGGGAGACCCCGCCCGCCCCCACGGCCCGGAAATTTCCTGAAGGAAATTTCCGCCCTCCTGGA
>JBEIQK010000834.1:0-2794 GCA_040376505.1 Alphaproteobacteria bacterium
CGCGCTCTCGGGCTACAGCGACGCCGACGGCGACACGGCGGCCACCACCTATGTGTGGAAGGTGGGCAGCACCACGGTGGGCACCAGCGCCACCCTGTCGAGCGGCTTCTCGGTGGGCAATGTGGTCACCTGCACCGCCACGCCCTCCGATGGCAGCGCCAGCGGCACCGCCGTCTCGGACACCATCACCATCTCCAACACGCCGCCGGTGCTGGCCAGCGTCTCGCTGAGCCCCACCAGCGCCAGCGAGTCGAGCACGCTGACCTGCACGCCGGGCAGCACAACCGATGCCGACGGCACCACCTCCTTCACCTACACCTATGCCTGGTACGTGAACGGTTCGGTGATCGCCCCCACCACCAGCACCCTGACCGGGACCTACTTCTCCAAGGGCGCCACGGTCTACTGCAAGGCCACGCCCTCCGACGGCACGTCGGCGGGCACGGCGGTGGCCAGCAACACCGCCACGGTGAGCAACAGCCTGCCGGCGATGACCTCGGTGAGCCTGTCGCCCTCCACCGTGTATGAGGGCAACACGATCACCTGCGCGGCGGCGGCCAGCGACGCCGACGGCGACACGATCACCTACACCTACGCCTGGACGGTGGCCGGCTCCTCGGTGGCCGTGACGAGCTCGACCCTCACCAGCGCCTTCTTCTCGAAGGGGCAGGCGGTCGTCTGCACCGCCACGCCGAACGACGGCACCGCCTCGGGCACCGCGATGAGCTCCAGCTCGCTGACGGTGAGCAACTCGGCGCCGGCGATGTCGGCGGTCTCCCTCACCCCCACTTCCGCGACCGAGTCCTCGACGCTCACCTGCAGCCCCTCGGCCAGCGACGCCGACAGCGACACGATCACCTATACCTACGCCTGGTACAAGAACAGCGCGGTCATCGCCGCCACCTCGGCGACCCTGACCGGCAGCTCCTTCTCGAAGGGCGACGTGCTCTACTGCCGCGTCACCCCCTCCGATGGCAGCCTGAGCGGCACGGCCATGAGCTCCAGCACGGTGACCATCTCCAACACCGCCCCCACCGCGCCGGTGGTGGCCATCGACCCCTCCGACCCCGAGGTGGGCGAGGCGCTGTGGTGCGCGGTCACCACCGCGGGCAGCGATGTGGACGGTGACAGCCTGAGCTACACCATTGCCTGGAAGCGCAATGGCAGCAGCTACAGCAGCGGCCTCACCACCACCACCCGCACGGGCGACACGGTGCCCGGCACGGCCACGGCGGCCTCCGATGTCTGGAGCTGCACGGCGACGGTGAGCGACGGCTCGACCACCGCCACCTCCTCGGCCTCTTCGGTGACGGTGCTCGGCGCATCCTACACGGTCGGCTACGACACGGCGCTCGGCTATGTCGTGACCGGTGGCGAACAGATGGGCTACATCTTCGCCGAGCCGATCACCGTCAGCACGGCCGGCACGCTCACCGCGGTGGGGCTGATCAACTTCAACACGGGCTACAACATCAAGATCGGCGTCTACGGCCCCTCCTCGACGCTGGCGGGCGCCCCGCTGGTGGCCGAGGTGGCGACCCAGACGCCGGCCCTCGGGGCGATCGAGACGGCGATCACGGCGGGCTCGGTCTCTCTCACGGCCGGCACCTACTACATCGCCTGGCAGTGCGGCGGCGCCAACTGCAAGACCCAGTACGCCACGACCGGCGGGGCCGGGGTGTACTACAAGTCTGGCACTACCTTCGGCACGATGTCCTCGACCTACCCGACCGGCTCCACGATGCTGGCGAACTACCGGTACAACTTCTACCTCGTGATGCGGTAGCGGCAGCGCGCCTTGAACAGACCGCCGCGCCGGGGCTCTACGGAGCCTTGGGCGCGGCGGTCGCCTTTTGGGCCCGGCTGAGCCAGGCGTCAAAGGCGTTGGCGAAGGTGCGCAGGGCCTTTTCGTTCAAGGGTGGCGGCCCGCCGCCGGCGATAATGCCGCTCTCCCGGGCCTCCATCGCCCAGTCGCGCAGGCTCAGTCGCTCGCGCACGTTGGCGGCCGTGTAGGCCTCGCCCCGGGCGCTGAGCGCCGTGACCCCCTTCGCCACCAGCTCGGCGGCGAGGGGCAGATCGGAGGTGATGACGAGATCGCCCGCGACGGCCTTCTTGACGAGGTAGGCGTCGGCCACATCGAGGCCCTGAGAGACCTTGACGGTAGACAGATTGGCCAGCTTGGGCACGGCGACGGGGTGGTTGGCCACCAGGACCGTCCGCACGCCGCGCCGCTCGGCGGCCCGAAAGAGGATCTCCTTGATCGGCTTGGGGCAGCCGTCGCCGTCGATCCAGACGGTGAAGGGGGAGGAAGGGCTGGACATCGGGGGGCTCCTGGGCGCCCGGCCCCGTAGCCCGCGACGGCGGCGCCGGGCAGCGCCAGGACGAGGGCGGCGGCCAAGAGACAGGCTACGCTGCCGACCATCCCGGAGCCGACCGATGAGCGACCTCCCCAAGCGCCCCTGGTCCAAGCGGGCGCCCGCTGGCGCCACCTACGACGACCTCGTGATCGGCTCGGGCATCGGCGGCATGACCACCGCGGCGATGCTGGCGAAGTTGGGCCGACGGGTGCTGGTGCTGGAGCAGCACTATGTGCCCGGCGGCTATACCCACGCCTTCCTGCGCAAGGGCTACCGCTGGGATGTCGGCGTTCACCTCGTCGGCGAGGTCGGCCCCCAGGCCCTCCCCGGCCGCCTGCTCGCCGCGCTGACCGACGGCCGCCTGCAGTGGGCCCACACCGGGCCGGTCTACGACACCTTCCACCTGCCCGACGGCCGGGCCGTGGCCTTCCCCGACA